>JBNKRV010000188.1:0-6705 GCA_050296935.1 Marinilabiliaceae bacterium
AGTAAACAAAAAGAGCCGCCGCTGACATGAAAAACCTAAAAATCAGTGCACTTCACTAAAAGAAAAGAACTCACTGCGTTCAAACAGCTTTTCTTTATTAACGTTTCGTTTACTGATTTTTTTAACGCTTTTTCATGAAGGCGGAAATACTACCCTGATATTTGAAAGATACCTTATAACCCGTTAGAAATAAAGATTATGCTAAGGTTAAATAGTTTATACCGGACACTAATGATTTAAAATCTAAAAATTTGTTCATTTTTCTCTTTGGTGTCAATGAGTAGTATAGTATTATAATCATGGCCAGGAAAAGAAGAATGTGTGCCATTATATTGTACTCAATAAAAGATGAACGGAATAAATGTTTCGAAATATATAACTAGTATTTCAACTTTATTTAATCCTATAAAGGCTGCCTTGTTTTACGAGTTGTCTTAATTATTTACATGCTGTATGTAATGATTCAGAGGTGATATTGTGGTTTTGTATCTATTTTTAAAAGTGAAATGTTTGCGATTGAAAGTGAAAGAAAATGTAAGTAGCTAAATTTAAATTTTAGTTGTGGTTGGTGAACTTTGAATATTAAAAAAGGATTTGGCTATGTCATGATATGTAATGTTGTACATCCACTAAAAGATGTTGTATTAACATTGTTGAATAGTATTTGTCAGGTCGTGGTTTCATAATATTCCGGATATTCGGATTCTCCAATAAGTTAAGATAAGATGTTTGTCGTTGTTTGAATTGGCCTTTAAGGGAGGAGGTGGATGTAAGCTTAATTATTCTCTAATAGGATGGATTATTTAAAGTGGCCAATTAGTAAAGGAAAACAATAATGTAGGGAAAGATTATGCGTAAAACAAAATTTTCAAGACAGTTATTTTTAACTATCGTACTTTTAATTGGTATATCGGTGACTATTGTAATATCATTTTTCTATTTTCAGATCAGTAGCATGATTGAAAAAGCTAAGATTGATGAGTTGGCATCTATTTCATATGAAAGAAGTAAGCAGTTAGATGCCAAATTGTTGGATATGGAAAAATGGGCCGAATCCTTTTCTAACGATAATTATATTAATGATTTTTTTATTGGGGTAAGAAATGGGGATATAGACAGTGCAATTCAAGCTGAGATTAGAGAGAATCTGAATAGAGAGAAAAAATTACAAAACGACATCATCGAAAATATTTTCTTTATTTATGATGGAAAGGTCTTTATTGATGGCGTTGGGGGAAGTTCCGAAGGGTATGATTTTTCTTCTTCCTCAAACGATTGGTTTAAAGCAACATGTCAAAAAAAAGAAGCTACATTAGGTAATGTAGTAAAATCACCTATTACAAATCAGCCTGTTGTTTTAGCCAGTAATCCGGTACTTGATGAAAACAACGAACAATTATCATTATTCGCTATATCGATACAATTAACTGGCTTTAGTCTTGATATTGTGGAAAACGAAAAAGGCAGAAATTATCAAACTTTGATTGTTGACAAGCAAGGTAATGTTATCGTGTCCTCAGATACATCAAAAATATATAATCTTAATATAACCACAGCTAACGAATCATTAAAAGAGCTTAGTGAGAAGATAAAAAGCAATTCCAAGGGTGTTGCATTTATTACGATGGATGGAGAAGAGTGTCTTGCAGCATATAATGCAATGCAAAATAATTTAACAGCGATTTCATATGTGCCGGTATTAACATATAAAAGCCAGATTTCTAAGGAATTAATGATTAGCATTATCCTACTGGTTGTAATGATTTTTGCCGGAGGAGTGTATGCTTTTACATTTTCGCATAAAGTTACAAAACCTATAGTCTTCCTAAGTAATTTATTAGGAAAAATGTCTGATGGTGATTTAACTCAAAAATCAGAAGTTGTTTTGTCAAATGAGATAGGGCAATTATCAACTTCCTATGATAGTATGGTTGATAAACTAACCCAGGTTGTTAATCATATTCAAAGTTCAGCAGCTTATTTTAGCGATGGTTCTAAGGAGATTGCATCTAGTACTTTGGCTATTTCGGAGGGAGCCACAGAGCAGGCTTCTTCTTTAGAAGAGGTGTCATCAGTAATGGAGGAGATAACGGGGACAATTAATCAAAGTGCTGAAAACTCATTAAGTGCTGATGCAATGTCTAAAAATGCAGCTACAGGAATGGGAGTTGTTAAAAACGATTCGCAAAAGGTGTTAGAAGCCAATCAATTGATTAACGATAAAATTAAAATAATCTCTGATATTGCAATGCAAACCAATATTCTTGCATTAAATGCGGCAGTGGAAGCTGCAAGAGCCGGAGAACAAGGACGAGGTTTTGCTGTTGTTGCCGGTGAAGTTCGTAAACTGGCAGAACGAAGTAATAAAGCTGCTTTCGAAATTGTTGAATTAGCTAAATCGAGCTTTCTTCTTTCCCAATCCTCCTTAGATAGTATAAATAAGCTGTTACCTGAAATTGAAGAAGCGTCAAAGCTGGTTCAGGAGATTTCCATTGCAACGCAGGAGCAAAATAATGGGATAGTACAGGTGAATTCTGCTTTGCAGGAATTAAATAGTGTTACACAACGGAATTCTTCAGCTTCTGAAGAGTTGGCTTCTACATCGGAACAATTATCTGCTCAGGCTTCTGAATTGCTTCAGGCTATTGGCTATTTTAAAATTAAGGTTGATTAGTTTGTAGGGGCATTATTCATTTAATTAATAAAAGTGTTAATCAAAAAATAAAATAGTAATGGAAAATATAAAGGATTTAGAAGAGTTTCTCGGGGGGCATTTTATTTATACCTATGCTAATGGCTGGAATTATGAAATGTACGTAAAAAATGAAAATACCATCGATTATAGAATTCACAGTGGAATGGTCGGCGGACGTTGGGTCAAAAACCAGGAAGTGCATATTGTAAAACTGACCGACGGCGTTTTTAAAATTTGTTGGACTGAACCTACCGGTACGGATGTAAGTCTGGATTTTTTACCTAATGAGAATAAACTTCATGGGGTGATCTTTTTTCCCAAATGGGTACATGAGCACCCTGAAATAACAACTTGTTTTCAAAACGATTTTATTGATTTAATGATAGAGTCGCGTGAAAAATATGATACCTATCCCAAGCATGTTGTTCCTGAATTTGGAAAGATATTTTTTAAAAAGAATGAGGGAATGAATAATGAAAAAGTGATTGCAGAAGCTCCTTATGAGGGGATGGTTGAAAAAATTGTAAGTGGGGAATTAAGCTTTACTGAATAATATATTTTCAGGCTCAGATCTAACTTGTGCCATTCCCCCTCAAAAAAAGCGAGGATATTTTTTGAGGGCACTAGAAAAAGTCGCTTAAGAAATAAAAGCAGTAAATAGGTGATTCTCTTTTTACTGCTTTTTTTGTATTAACCTTCATCTTTAGTTCTCACATAGAACTCTGCTAGCTAATCATTCCGAAAGACAATATACTTCGTCTAATTCATTATTTAATTGATCTTAGTTTTATTTAAATATTTAAACTGTCTGTAAAGCAGGACTCAATGCTATAATCCAATAGTTGTATGGGCAAAACCTGATTGGCTTTATTTATAAAAGATAATTTCAATAATTAACAGCTAGCCTATTTGATTTTCATCCGTACACAGCTTGCTTTCTTAAGTTTCAATAAACATGAAAAAGAAATGATATGATCCCCTGATTCACTTCCAGTATGCCTTCAGCTAAATTCGACAAAACATTTCCATCCGATTAATCCATAGAATTCCTCGAGGCTAGCCTGGGGGATAGGTGACTTAAAAAGTTTTCTTTATTCTCATTAAACTGAGTCCACAAGTAAAAACCTGTCAGGCAGTTAAAGCCTGACAGGTTTTAAATTAATATTCAAATGAATCCAGGTTAGTCAATCTTTCTTAAAAAAAGATCAAAAAATATCTCAGACTCTTCCTGGATATCGGAATAAATCTTACAGGGTACGTTTGTCAACTGTTACATAGTCTACCCACATCATTGTTCTGTCATAAACATTAATCCGACTATTATCAAATGCATTCCATGATGTACAACCAACATTCAGATTAAGTATAATATTATGAGGTCCAAAGTTCTGAAGTTGCAAATTTCCATTTATTGAATTCGTATAAGTAGCAACTGTATTTCCATCAACCTGAATAGTAACAGTTACCCACCCATTTTCATTTTTCCAGTATTCATCATACATATGCCATCCTTCTCCAACAACATATGTTTTTTCGCAAGTTGTTCCCAATAAATTATTTCCGGCTGAATAACCATAAAACAAATTGCTGGTAAACCTGGTACTTCCGCCATACGAATATCCCTCCATAATATCAATTTCACCATTTACAGGCCAGCTTGATTCCTGAACAGTCCAGAATGCAGGCCATACCCCATAAGTACTTGCAAACCCCATCCAATTGTTTCCACTCACGGCAAGCATTTTTATTTGTGCTGAAACACGATACTCTTCGTTTACTCCTGGTTTAAAACTATAATATGACTTAACGAGTCCGGAGTAAAATGTATTGTAATTATGCCTATAGGCAGTAAGTACCAGACAGTTGCGATTGTCGTAATTTCCTATAGCAGGATCGTCATAACGATAATAGCATAATGACGAATTATAATCGAATCGATCTTGCCTTGACCAATTATTCCAACTTCCGGTATTATCAAAATTATCGGTAAAAACATTTGTCCATGCGGAAGCAGCTTTTAAGTTAGATTCACTTTTAGTGACTGGTTGCAATTGATCATCATCCGATTTTGTACAATTGCTCAACATTAAAGTTACCATAATAGTAACTATTCCAAATCTTAAAAATTTAGTTTTCATACTTAATAAAGAATTTAGTTAACAAAAAAATATTAGTGAGAACATTGTCTAATACAAACTTTGTAAGTACCAGAATGAATTACAAGCTTTCCTATAGGACAAATCATTCACACAGAATAAGAATATAAGGGATAAATCATAGACATAGTTGATCTACAATAAACATATTCAATCACTAAAGCACTGACACCAAAGTACAATAAGATTTTCAGAAGAGTATAATGAATTTAGATTATTTTTTAATTGAGTTGAGTTGAGTTGAAAATTTAAAAACCAGTTTAAAATTTGTTTGTGGAAATTTTAACGAAATATAAGGGCAAAAATCACGAAAACATTGGTTGTTTTATTTAGGTTGAAGTAATCAAGCATAATGTTAACACCAAAATTATTGCATCTATTTGGCAAAATCACCCCGATGGCACCTAAAACTCAACCGACGTTACTTACCTAACCATTCATCTCTAAACTCAACAGTATTTAAACGGCTGATAATACGTTCATGATATTCAGGCTCTGTAATAACGATTAACCTGAATTCGATTAAAATTTTAGAATTCAGACTAATACGATGTTTCTTTTTATTAAAGGTAACAGCATAAGGTATCTCATTTTCAATATAAAAACAGGCTACATCAGCAACATTTCCAAATATGCCTACAATTTCACAATCAGGTTTAAGCTCCTGAATATATCTCTTAAGGGTATCTCCAGACAACCGACTTTATGGACAGGCACTATTTAGTGTGTTTTACCACCAAGTCAGTTTTTTATTCAATATTCCAGATATTACCCCCACAAGTAATCTGACAATTATAAAGAAACAATACAGCAAACTAACTGGAACAACAAAAAATATAGTAATTAAACCGAATACATAAATAGATACTCCAACCCAGTATGTGTGTATTAAGTATCTAAGTTGATAATCAATCTTTGATTTATCTTTTTTCCTGGATCTCAACAGAAGCAAACCTGAAATGACGAGTGACATTAAAAAGACAATCCACTCAACTCTGGAAATAGAGATCATTGCTTCATGTCTAAGAAGAATGTATGTAGTTATAAGAAGCAATAAATATACAAATGTAATCCTTGCTATTCTGAAATAGTCTATTTGTTTAACTCTATTTTTCATATCGGACATTACCTGGCAGAGTAGAGCCTGATAGCTTACTCTTATTATTTTTTCTAAAAGTAATAGTTATAAGTAAACAATCAGCGCCCCCTTCATCAAACCTTTTGAATTTACGTTATTTTATTTCAATAAGGTGTTCATGATTTTCAATTCCCTCATACGGCTTACCGATAGAGTTCTTTGTTTGATATTCACAGAAGTCTCCCCGTCTACTGATACACTTCTCGAAGCTACCTCAGGTTCACGCTTGCGCATTGCGGCTTGGTCATTTGAACATACCGAGCTTCAGCGATATCCTCACGGACAGAACTGTCGATAGTTCTTCTAAATGAACAGCAAATTATTCAGGTAGGATTTGCACCTACTGGACTACCACAGCGTCGTGGCACACTAACGTTTTGCCGGTATGGTGTCGTAGGCGTTGCATAGCACTGTTTTTGCTATGAAAGATAACAAATCGCGACTTGCGTTCCTATCTCCCGTGGCGCAACACAGCCTATGCATTATACCCGCTGTTGAACTAAACCTCCTTCGTCGGTAGATCAAAGATAGCCATTAATATTATTTAGACTACATTTGTGACTTAGACCCGTGATAGAGTAAGTCATCATCAAATCGGACTGCTGCTGTTTCGTTCTTTACATATGGTTTTCAGGTTTTAAATGTAGGTTTTAAAAGTGAACTCCCTGGCAATACACGGAAACTCGCCAACAGTGTACGGAAGAATTATATCAAAG
>JBNKRV010000189.1:0-3016 GCA_050296935.1 Marinilabiliaceae bacterium
ATAAAGACAAAACATAGTCTCCAATATCCATAAAAAAACACAAAAACCCACTTAAAATACTTGGCTGGTATTAAAAACGGGTTGTAGTTCAACCTGGAATAATCGCTGGGTCGTGCCGACCGCTCATATTCCTATTTATTGGTGGTATGTGTTTTATTTCTATTTTTAACTTCATACATTACTATTCCAAAAATAAATAGAACAATCAGCACAGAACCTAATCTTGATAATTTACGTCCTAGGTAATATGAATTAGGTACAAATTTAAATTCTATGGTGTTTTTACCTTTGGGTATATTAATTCCTCGTAAAAAATAATTAGCCTTAAAGTAACTGACTGGTTTGTTGTTAATAAATGCTTCCCAACCTGCTTTGTAGAATATTTCGGAGAATATGGCAACTTGATTTTCACTTGATACACTCTTATAAATTAGGTGGTTTGGAAGGTATTTTATCAAATTGATTTCTGCAATTGAATCGTTTTTAATGGCCTGAGTAATTGTGTTACTATGTTTTTTCTGTACAACAGTATATTCTTGTTTTAACTCATTAATACTTTGAATTTCTTCGTCGGCATTATTAACAAGCTTGACATCCTTAGCAAACCATGCATTACCTCTACAGTATTGATTTATAATAGGAGTAGCATCGTTATTATATATGATATACTTTGTATTGAGCATATTTAAAACTGGAGTTTCAAATTTTAGTAAAGAGTCGATTTTTTCCTCTGTTGGATCGGTTTGTAACACATTTATTATAGCAGCAATTTCATCACTGATATAGAATTCAATCATCTCTTGGTAATTCTTCAGTTTAGCACCGTGGTATCCGCCTATAGATTTATGGAAGTAGGAAGTGCGACTTTCGCTAAAAGGGTTAACTAAAGATAAAACACGGTAATTAGTTGCAAAATTCAATTCTCTGAATCGAACCTTATCTTGTTCTGTCTGCCAGTCAGCGGCGCTAATATTAGCAATTTTACTCATGGAGTTCAACTCTGTATTAATACGCTCATTAAGCTCCGGAAGCTCTTTTTTCTCTTGCTCCAGAATGAAACGATCAGCCACTGTTGGAACAAAAGGGTTTTTATATTTATATGCATCAACCCATTGTACATAGTCCGAACCATATTTATCGTTATTTAAATAGCGTTTATCAACAGTCCATAGATCTGCAATTACAATTACTCCAAGTATTAATATTAAATGTACTCGTTTAATTTTTTCAATGATAAACGCGTAAACAACACCAGAGGTAAGTAGTACAAAAAGTAAGCTTCGTAGACAATCTTTTTTAAATATAGAAACCCTGATATCTGAAATTATACTTTTAAAATTTTCTATTTGATTTAAAGAGCTTGAGTTACCAGCATAGTTTTGTTTTAACGAATTAAAATACTGTATCTCGTTTGTATTAAAAAAGTTGAACCACGCATTAGGCAGCATATAAAACAGAAAGAAAAGCACAGATACACTAGCACTTACAATGATGAATTTTTTCTTATCTATTTTGCTATTTACTAGTTGGTTTAAAAACATAAATGCAATAAAAGAAAATGAAATTTGCACCAGAATCAACATCATTTTTGTATCTCTAAACTTGCTAAAAAGGGGAATGTATTCGATGAATATATCGGTTAGTATACCGTATTTCCACGACAGTGCAATGGACAAAAGAGAGCTTGCCACAAAAGCCCACTTTAACTTATCTTTTATGAAAAATACTCCCAAAATAAATAAGATAAATATACTGGCTCCAAAATATATAGCTCCACCTGTAGCATACTGCACTCCCCAGTATCTTGGAAATTGAGCAAGCTGATCGCGATAATTAGGGTTTACACTTTTAATAAACTCCTTTTCTTGCCCTAGCGATCCCATCTTTCCTCCCTTAACATTGGGAATAGCCACCGACCATGCTTCGCCAAAACCTAAACTATATTGCTTTATGTAATCTTTATCTAAGGCATTGTTAGTTATTGTTGAGTTTTCTTTAATCTTCTTAATGCTTAACTCTGATTTTCCCCGGGTAGTCAACTCACTATATTCTTTAGTTACAATTAGGTTTGCAATTGGTGGGATTATACCCAAAATTGCACCCAACAATAAAAAAGAGGAAGCTTTTAGGAATTTAGGAAACAAATTTCTTTTTATGTGAATATACAACTCAGTTAATGCTATTGCTAAAACTAAATATAGCATGTAATAAGTCATCTGCAGGTGGTTTGCAGTAATATGCAAACACATAAATACAGCTACAATGGCACTTCCTATTCTAAAATTCTTTTTATAAGCATACAGTATACCGCCAATTATGGGAGCAATAAATGAAATGGCGTGTATTTTTGAATTATGACCAGCTGCCAAATACAAAATGTTATATGATGATAAGCCAAATGCAATCGCACCAATTATTGCAAATTCTATACGCACATTTGCACAGAGTAACAGTATATAAAAACCAATCATGAGCAAAAACATATAACCAATGGGCTGCGGAATCAATTTTAACACATAACTTTTTAGGGTATTAACAAGGTTTGAATTCTTCATTGTTATTTGGTAGGCGGGCATTCCTCCAAACATTGAATTTGTCCATAGTGGCTCGGAATCAAACTTATTTCTAAAGTCATGACATTCTTTACTCATCCCCATTGAGGTAGTGTAATCGTGCTGTTTTAATTTATAACCTATTGTTTGAGGGTAAAAATATATACCATTAATAGCTATAAATAAAAATATTGCTATCAAATGTTTTAAAGTATTCTTTGTAATTATTTCTTTCATTTTATATTATGATTCTTGACATTACTACGTAGAGTAGAGCCTGATAGCCTACTTTAATTATTGAGACTAAAATAACAATAATTAATAGACTATCAGCGCCCCCTTCATCAAACCGTACATGAAGTTTTCCCTCATACGGCTTACCGATAGAGTTCTTTGTTTGATATTCATACAAACCTACCTGGTACCGGTATAATTTCATTGGCTCTCTGAATCACCCGTACCTT
>JBNKRV010000190.1:0-6917 GCA_050296935.1 Marinilabiliaceae bacterium
CACTAAAAGAAAAGAACTCACTGCGTTCAAACAGCTTTTCTTTCTTAACGTTTCGTTTACTGATTTTTTTAACGCTTTTTCATGAAGGCGGAAATGCTACCCTGATATTTGAAAGATACCTTATAACCCGTTAGAAATAAAGATTATGCTAAGGTTAAATAGTTTATTCCGGACACTAATGCTTTAAAATATATTAATCACATTGAAAGTCTGTTGGATTTTTTTTGTGCGGCTTGTGATTAATATATTCTTAGTGTTGTACCGTCGTGCTATTGATTTATATCTTTTCAAAATTATAATCAGTCTCTATTTTTGCAATCCTTACTTTAAAGGCTTTATACCAAGTCTCCCTTCCTAAACTTCTCGCTTTGGTATGTTCAACATTATTTTTCCAGTGCTTTATTGAATCCAGATCTTTCCAATATGAAACAGTAATGCCTAATCCTTCTCTAGCAGCCTCCATACCCAAAAATCCATCTTGTGTTTTTGCCAGCTCCACCATTCTATCTGCCATTGCAGAGTAATCATTATCTCCCTCAGTTCTCAATGATGTAAAAATCACAGCATAATATGGAGGTTTAGGTGTATTTGCAATCATTTATTTATTGATTTATTAATTCCTGAATCTCGTTAAAGTGCAACTCAATATGTCCTAAATATCCATCAATCATTTGTCTAAGAGTTACAGTTATATCCTCGTAATTTTGCCATGAATTATCAAGTTTGGATTGATCAACCGATTTAATCACTTGAATCAAATGCAAATTATAATATTTCCACGTTTGTATCGTAGTATTCCAATCAGCATTTTGATAATCTTGTAATGCAATCCACAAATCATTATCCTGCTGATAATCGGGAAAGTTAAGTTTATCATTGTACTGTAATCGAATCATGCGTTGATGATTATTTGCAGCTGAATCAATCAAATGTCCAAGAATCTGTTTTATAGTCCTGTTTTGCTTATTTCTCTTATTTGTAATTGTATCAACCGGTAAATTAATCAATTTTTGTTCCCATGTATCAATGTACTTGAGAATCCCATTTGTAACATTTGAAAAATCCATTTTCATCTCATTTTGTGGTTACTTCTGTAGTTTCATCTTGCATACAGCACAACTAACGGATTGGCCATATGATACGCTGCGCTTTTTCGAACCTTCACAAAGTTAATTACCTTTGTCAAACCTCCTAACACCTCTAACTTCAACAAACTCACACAAAACTCATTACAACAACTTGTTGTATTGCGTATTTATTCAGCCAAATTCAAGATAGTTCTTCCTTTTAATTTTCCCTTTAGCATTAATTCAATTTTTTGCACTACATCCTCAAGTTTAATTTCATTGCAAGTATTATCTAATTGTTTAGGTTTCCATTCCTGAGCTAACTTATTCCACACTATTTTCCTGTATTCCATTGGATAGTTTTGTGAATCTATTCCAATGAGTGTAACACCTCTAAGGATAAAGGGAAAAACGGTTAAGTCAAGTTTTGGAGATGCAACGTTTCCACAACAAGTTACAACACCAATTGAATTAGTGGACTTAATAATATTCTCAAGAATTACACCTCCAACAGTATCAATAGCGCCTGCAAATAAAGGTTTTAACAAAGGTTTTCTATCAAAGTTTTCAACTTCGCTGCGTAATAGCACTTCCTCAGCGCCAAGATTAAGTAAATAATCTCGTTCTGTTTCCTTGCCTGTTATTGCAACTACTGAATAACCCAATCTACTTAAAATTGAGACACTCAATGCACCCACTCCACCGGTTGCACCTGAAACCGCTATTTTTCCACAATCCGGCTCTATCAGTTCCGTAAGTCTTAAAACAGACATCCCTGCTGTTAATCCTGCTGTACCATATATCATGGCCTCTTTCATAGTCATTTTTTCAGGCAGTTTTACAACCCATTCAGATGGAACTTGAATATACTCAGCAAATCCACCGTCAGTATTCATACCTAAATCATAACTTGTTACAATTACTTTTTCTCCAATAGTAAATAAATCACTGTTCGATTTTTCTATTGTTCCAACTGCGTCAATTCCAGGTGTGTGCGGATAATTTCTCGTTACCCCTTTATTCCCCGAAGCCGATAATGCATCTTTATAATTCAATGAGCTATAATGCACTTTTACTAAAACTTCATTGCTGTTTAATGTACTAAATTCCATTTCTTTAATAGAGCCTTGAAAATTACCATCAATCTCTTCTATTCGAAACGCTTTAAATGTAGAACTATTCTGTACCATCTTTTGTCTTATTTTTACTTATTTTTGACAAATGTCAGGATAAATATTTTGCTTATCAAGAACTTACAAATGATTGGCATACGAACATTTATTTCTGTTTTTTGTATTTTAAAGACTTTGAGGGAAGAAAAAAAATGAAAAAAAGTTATTGTCCGATTGATACATTTATAAATGTTGTTAAAGGAAAACGAAAAGGAACTATCATTTTACACCTTTTTCAAGGAGATAAAAGATATAGTGAATTGGTTAAACTATTAACTGACATTAGTGAACGAATGCTTACTAAACAATTAAAAGAATTAGAAGCTGATGGACTAATTAACAGAACCGTTTTTCCTGAAGTTCCTCCACGTGTTGAATACAGCTTAACTGAACTTGGTAAAGAAATTCATCCTGTCCTCAAAGGAATGTATAAAGGAGGAATCCTTTTTGAAAAATCTATTGATGAATTGCATAACTAATTATTTACAAGTTATACCCTGTGTGTTAAGGTTTCCCATATGTAACACATTCGGGATAGAATAGCGGATTATTCCGCTTATACTGTTTGGATAAATATTAACATCATCGTTGCTTAAATTTAACCGACTTATCTCACTGTAACTACACTTTGGGATCCAGTAATTTCCTGATATAGTAATCATCGAAAGTAGTTTTATTGTATTTGAATAATAATCTCCATCAGATAAAACATTGTTAGTCAGCAAATCTTCGTATAAATCATTTAGCCAGGTTTGGTTATTAATATCTGCCATTGCACCAACAGTAAAAGGTCCAATAAAAGTTGCATCATTCCAATTATGGATTGCAGTTCCATTTAAGTTGTAACCATTAGAAATATTACCTACATCGGCACTTGTTGACGATATTAACCAAGAGTTGATATTATTGACTGTTGTTTTTGCTCTTGCGTCTCCATTTATAAGATAATCTGTTCCTATACGCCAGGGAACACGACAAGCGTTATAATAATAATCACCGTCATAAACACCTTCTAAATAATTTGCCGCTGCAGAGCTTGAATTTGTATTTAGATTCATTATAAAATCCGGTAATAAACCAGTTGTAGAACTATAGTTCGTCTGCATATTTTCAATTAAAGCATAACAGGTATCTACAACACTATCCCAATTAGTATCATTTGTAATGCAAGAAAATACTTTAAAATGGTCAGTAATAAAGTCTGATGATCTGGTTCCATAATAATAACCCGGATCACCGCTTGCATCACTCCAGTCTCCAAGTTTAACACTCCATTTACTTTGATTTATTTCATCTTGCATAATTGCATTAATAATTGTCCGGGCTTCTGTCAAATAATCTATTGTTCCATTGTTACCCCATTGTTCGTGGGCTAATAACAACGCAAAAGCAATATCTATATCTCCATCACTTGCAGCATCGTCATCTGAACTGGGGGTATCGTTACAAGTAATTTGTTGCCAATCCATTAATTTGTTATTAATATTACCTGGATGAGATTTATAGAATAAATATAACCCATCGAATAAAGTTTTAGCATTACTGTCATAACCAGCAAAATAGGCGGTAATCATCATTCCATAGCCTTGTGCTTCCGATACATTCTTTGCTCCATTTCCACTATAGATATAATATTCATTAGTGTTTCCACAATCATTTTTCAAATATTCAGCTTTCCATTCATCGTAAAATGATTTTGTTTGATTATCTAATTCTGTTTGACTGTAATTATCGGGCTTGATATGGCTTACTGTATAAACAGTGTGGTTTGGAAAAGGATATTGTGGAGATTGTCCAAATAGTAAATTTGAATATATTAATATTCCTATTGTAATTATTATTCTCATTTCTAAAATTTTTATATGAAATTGCAATTACTCAACTTCTTTATTTGGGTACAATCGGGATAGAATAGCGGATTATTCAGCGGATCCGGACATACAGCATTACTCGTAATAAGTATTCTTTTTTATGGAAATCATGATTTCGTCCCTCATTTCCCGTATCCGGCTCCTCAGTTAATATGTTTTAATATCTGAAATAAATATACAACCATATTTCGTATACCTGTTGACGATTTCTCTGAGAAATGCTACTTCCAGTTCACTTCGTTCCTGAAGCAGCTTGAATTTAGCCCGGCATTATACCGGCGCATTTATAGTTTTAATTGGTACAACTGGTAGATCCCCGTCCCTACATCGGGTCGTTCAGATGGCATCTCCCCAATTACCCTATAAAAAGCTTTCCTCTCTTAGCGTACACGGTTCGGCGATATGAAGCCCCCCGGGTTGCGTGTAGTATATTCGCTTTCTTGGTTTTGCCTCAGCTGGCGCAGGAGATAAACTCCCAAACGCCACCAAAGCCAGGGCTACTTTATGATGGCATATTAGCGCCTGTTTTACTTATATTATGCTCGTGTATTTTTTAAATAATGATTCCATTTCTGTTGTAATCCAACCATTTATTGTGTATAACTTTCTAACTACAGTTACTTTGATAGTTTCATCTTCCAGGATGTCAAATGATTTAAGCTCAATTAATGTATTTTTACCGTCATCTTGAATATCTAATCGGAATGTAGCTGAAGTTAAATCATCATTAAAACCGCCAATAAGCATATTGCCATAAATGTCATAATTACCGCTATTGACAGGAGTTCTATACACTGTTATAATTTCCTTATTTCTCAACCTATGCTCATTTTCTGTAGGCCAAAATTCAGAAAAAACAAATTCATTCTCTGTTAAAAACAGTTCATTTTCATCAGGGATTCTAATTTCAATGGTTGAAAATAAAATCATTGAATTTTCATCCAGAAGATTGGTCGATTCAATTCCATCATTATTTAAATCTACAGCTGTCTTTGAAATAGAGGTTACTATTTTGTATTTACCATTAAACTTTTCATTGAGCAATGGTCTTAAATTGATGTACGATTCGTCCTTCCGGCAACTGATGAAAACGAGTATAAGAGCTGCTATAGGAAGAAATATCTTCATTTTTTTTAGATTCTATTTCACATAAAATTTACTTTCTGTTTTTACTAAATTATATTTATTTTTTTCTGTCTTACTTTTATAGGCGCAAACGAACAAGTGTATGCAAATGTGGGCGATTGCGGGCTTCAAAGTTATCAAACCAAGACAATTTTGAAGCGGGCTACAAAGCTAAAATTGCTACTATTTCGTTCTTTTCATATGATTTTCAGGTTTTAAATGTAGGTTTTAAAAATGAATTTCCTGGCAATACACGGAAACCCGCCAACAGTGTATGGAAGAATTATATCAAAGAACCTCATTTTAAAGCAATCCCCATTTAATAAGATGTAACTTCTCCCGGTTCTGTTCTACAACGAAACAAAGTTCTTAATGCCCAAAAAAAAACATACCTTACATTAAAATATATTTAATCATTTTGAGTCCTTGCAGGGACTTTTGAGGGCAGTTATTGATTAATTATATTCTTATTGTTGTGCTTTCGTGCTTTCTCTTATTTATCTATCCATCTTTTTATAAACCACGATTCAAAGAAATCAGCTGTTTCTCTAATTTCATGTGAATCAGGTTTGCTATTATATAAATCAATCAGACCTTTAGGAATAATTGCATAATCAAATTGCCATATTTTTGTTTTGTCAATCATTCTTATTCCGTCAAAATCTTCTCCATCTTGTGCTTCATCGGTGAAATAAATTCCTGTTTGATAAAAGTCCTTAGCTAATTCTTTTGTAAGTGATTTAACAAGTCCAATGGTATCAGCGTAATAATCACCTGTTTTAAAATCACGCAATTTTCCAGCATCAATTAACAAGTCAATTGAAATCCAATTATCATCAAAGGTTTCATCAATTGCTTTTGTGTAAACCATCAAAAGTGGTCGAACTGGAATATCTGAATATTTAGTTTTATGAAATCCAGTTTCGGAAATTGACGAATAAACAAATCCATTATCTTCAACTTTCCATTCAAAAGACTCAAAGGCTGACTCAATCTCACTATTCCATAAATTAATCCGCTTTAAAACTTTAGCAAACTTATCAAGTGTCAGTTTATAGTTTTCACCTGAAATTTTCTCATAGGTTTGTATGTTACTTAATTCTGGCATCTAATTTTTTATTTGAGATACAAATTCAATCCCGCCAATTCTTCCGTCCTTTAATATATCCAAAACAATTGTCCCTTCAGTATCATGTTCAAGTACGATATTTTCTTCAAATTGCCATTCTGAACCTGGCAAATTCGGTCTCACCCCAGAAACAAATTTAATATATGCTTGTCTTATCCACTCTTTCCTTTCAGAGTTTTGCAATTGCTCTATCAAATCGGTTCTATCAGGTTCCTGTTCTTTTAACAGTTAATTATCCACTCTATTTTAAAATAAGGTTCTTTCATAATTGCAGGGCTCTCTCAGCATGAAGCACGACGTTTGGCAATATGCGGAGGCCGGGATTTTGAAACACCAACCTGTCAAACCGTTACAACTTTGAGTAAATGGACAAAAGTTTAAATTACCCATACACCCCGGCTTACGTATATTGCGTGTGTGTGCCCTGCATGAGCAGCAGTGCACCCACACCCGAAGTTCTTGAAAAAGTTTAAAAATACAAATTATCTTCAATAAACCTCGGTTGTGGGTCATTTTTATCCATAGGGTGTAAGTCCCGAGTGGGCGGAGGTAA
>JBNKRV010000191.1:0-1542 GCA_050296935.1 Marinilabiliaceae bacterium
CTCTGGGAATATATGATATGAGTGGAAATAGAGCCGAGTGGGTATTGGATGGATGGTATGGCTATACCAAAGAGGTACAAGTTAACCCAACCCATAAACAAACAGGCTTAATGGTCATTAGAGGCATTGAAGGAATGGGTGAGCTTTATTCCATTTACGATAGGGGCTATCGTAAACCAACCAATACCGGTGCAGGTATCGGCATTCGTTTTGTACTCAACCAAAAAGAACCAGTAAATGTAAATGCGGTTTTAAAGCAGCTGGGTATTTCTCCCATAACAGAAGAGGAAAAAGAAGCCTTTATGCCAAAAAACTGGCCTTGGGAAAAGGTGCTGTATTAATCTCAATACAAAGTAATTTGTTGAATTTAGCTCGGCATTATACCGGCGCATTTATAGTTTTAATTGGTGTAACTCACATTTTTCACGCTTCAAAAGTCTTGATATCTAACTTAATTACTCAAACGCCTGACTCTATGGACAGATACTAGTTAGGATTTATTGGATGGGAACTGACTCTTAACTTGAAATATTTATATAAATAGATTGTATAATTAATAATTTAATATCAAATAAATGAATAATAGAAAGCAAAATTGGATTGTTCAATTCTTATTAATTGCTATATTTTTAGCCTTTACAAATAGTTGTAAAAATCCAACAAACGGAAAAACAACTGCAGTATTTAATCCTCATATTACTTATGGAACAATGACAGACCAAGATGGCAACGAGTATAAAACCGTTACTATTGGTAAACAAGTATGGATGGCTGAAAATTTACGTACAACAAAGTATTGTGATGGTTCTCCCATAAAGAATGTAACGGATAAAGATGAGTGGAAAGCATTAAAAACAGCGGCATATTGTAACTATAAAAATACAGCTAATAATGATACAATAGCTACTCATGGAAGGTTGTATAACTGGTATACTGTAAATACCGGAAAACTTGCACCTGCAGGTTGGCATATTCCAAGTGATGCTGAGTGGACAGAACTAACAACTTATCTTGGAGGTGAAAGTGTTGCAGGTCCCAAACTTAAGGAAATTGGGGCTATCAATTGGTATACTGATTATTCCTATGCAACAAACGAATCTGGTTTTACCGCCCTTCCCGGAGGCTACCGTAAATATAATGGAGAATTCTCTAATATAAATAATTACGCTCGGTGGTGGAGTTCAACAGAGGAGAGTAGTAGTGACGCATGGCTTCGGGATATGGATGACTCTTTTATTGACTCTTTAATAGACAGTGATTGTAAGTTTTTGGGTCTTTCTGTACGTTGTGTGAAAGATTAGTTTATCTGATTAATTCCAAAGATAATTCGTTTTTTTTAGTATGAGTTGATAATACCCCTCCATTTGACCTCCTACTTTTGATTTAATAAAAATGAAAGATATATTAACCTGAGTTCGATTAAAATTAGCGAGCTCAAATTTCAGTAAATGATTGATTTACAATATAAATTTTTGAGACATAGCGAGCTATGGTGATAAAATTTAGAGCCGTAAATCGATTATTTAATGAAAAGCTATGAAT
>JBNKRV010000192.1:0-3538 GCA_050296935.1 Marinilabiliaceae bacterium
GCTCGATAAATTTAACGAAGTAGATCAGTTTTTTATGCAAAGCATGAAAGTTTCCGCTTATAAACAGCGATCTTCTTCCTGAAAATTATTCAAAATAGCCCGCTATTCTTTCATAATTTTCAGTTGAATCTCACTATTTATAGGCGGTCTGAATCCAAAATTTTATGTCGAACTCAGGTTACTAGAAATAAAAGAAGCACTTTAATGTTATATCAATTAAAACTATAAATGCACCGGTATAATGCCGAACTAAATTCAAGCTACTTTAGGAACGAAGTGAACTAGATGTATCATTTTGAATTTTAATCGGTATTGGTTGCTGAAAACAAATGGAGATTGTAACGGGCTTAACTGCTCATGGATCGGATTTAAAAATGGCAAATATTGCTGGAGAATCATCCTTGGATTTTGCCAAATAAAAAGGACACCCATCGGTAGTTGATTATATCAATAGTCAATTAATAATATCTCAATTATTTTGAAATAAAGATTTTATAATGCGAAGCATCCATACATGAAAAATCCCTGACTATTTTTTAGCCAGGGATTTTTGTATGTTTTCAGTCAAAGTTATCAAGGAAATATCACAGATTGATACTGATTAACATTTGATTGAGGAATATTAGCGTTATATGTTTTGTTTATGGCCTCAATAAACTTATTTGCAATAATTGAAGCTCCTTTTCCTGTAACATGTATACCATCTAAGGAAAATACACCACCTGAAACAAAAGTAGAAGTATAAAGATTACCATCTACTGAAATTCCTTTGGTTGAAACCTGTTTCATTATTGAATTCAGATCAACATGAGCTAACCCGTATTGATTACAAATATTTAAAATGGTTTTATTGTACTCAACAATAGCATCTTCTATTTCCTTTACTTCCTGTAAATCCAATACATACTTCGGTTCCAGAGCGGCTTTAGACCCCCACCCCATTTCCGGATTAGTTATTCCTGAAGAGGCACTCAATAGTATTTTTTCACCTTCTTTTATTTGTCTGATTTTAGCGGGATGAGAGGTGTTTTCATCTTCTATAACAAAGGCATTCGCTCCTACAACAAAATCTATTCTATCGAAGCCATATGCATCAGAAATTGCATTATAAGGTTCATAAGCAGCATTTAATAAATCTACCTTTTCCTGATCTAAAACCAATGCATTATAAGAAATATAGCTGAAGTAAGGTAAATCTATTATATCCGGAATATTTCCAATAACACCTTCTTTCTCATTTCCAAATAAGTTTGATGTTATTAAATTCATATACGTTTCGAAAAGCACAGGATCAGTTATTTCATCATCATCTCCGCCTGCTAGTGCATAAGTTAATACATCATTACCTCCGATCCACAAAGAAACAAATGTTGGATTAGCGGCTAAAGCATCCTGAAGAACAGATGTTGTATTACTACTTGCAAAACGTGCGAAAAATGGATTAAACTGCGCATACCCCGGGGCTACCAAATGTGATGACTTGGCTCCTGGAACTCCAAAATTCCGGAAAGGTTTTGATTCATCATACAAACGGTCTGCCAGAATACTCACATCTCCCACTCCCGGTACGGGTTGTAAGTCTCCATTAATAAGTTTAAGTTCAAAATAACTATTCAGCACACCTGGTTGAATTTCTGTAGTACCAATACTACCATCTGATGCTACCAATGGTTGGTTAAAACCTTCACTACCCACATATTTCAATTGCTCTGACAGGATATAACTAAAACTATTAACTTGTCCTCTGCGACCTAACGCCCCATCTGTATAACCAGCGGTATATGAATCTCCAATAGCAACAAATTTACTAAAATCCGCTTCACCTTCAAGGGGTTTAAAGTCTTCATACTTAAGTTCACATTGTGTAAAAAGAAGTATAGAGAATAACAATGTGATATATTTTATTTTTTCCATAATTGATTATCTTCTAATAATTTATTAAAATGAATATGATATTCCAATTCCTGGTAATAAGGCCTGACTCTTATAATTACCATAAAATCCTGCCGGAGCATACCCCGCATCTCTCTCAAATCCTTTGATATACAAAAGAGAAGCATCAATGGACATTCTTTTTGTAACTAATACTGATGCTCCTGTAGAAATACCAATCTTATTCATCCCTGGAGTTTCCGGATTTAACAAATCATCTGAAATTGGAGTTTCATCATAATATCCACCGCCTCTTAACACAACTCTTTTACTCACTTTGTATTCTGCTCCTACCCGATAAACAAAGGTATTACTATAATCTCTTGGGTTATTGGAATCAGAAAGCTGGGGTGTATTGATTTCAAAGTCAAAATTCAGCTCATCATATGCCGACCAACGAACATGTTGAATATCTGCAGCCAGGGTGAGTTTATCATTCACTTTAAAACCTACACCAACAGTTAAATTTGCCGGCAAAGGCAGTTTTGCATTGAATTTATTATTTTTAGGAAAACTTAAAGATAAAGCTTCTGGTACATTGAACGTTGCATTTCCGCTTTTCATTTCCATTTCTATCTTGGAGCGATAGTTTACTCCCAATGAAAGTGCTTCATTGATTTGATAAAAAATACCGGCATTAAACCCTAATGCAGTTGTTGAACCATCCAGGTGTACAGAACTTTCACCATCATTTCCTGTAATAGGTAATGCTCTATTTAAATCTACTGCTCCAAACGCCACCATAGCTCCCAAACCTACACCTAATTTTTCATTTACTTTATAAGAGATGGTAGGTTGTGCCACAATAGCATGAAGTGTAATGTCCTGAATCAAATAACGACCATCCCAATCACTATCCCACGATAATGAGTTTCCGTATGGCGTAGTAACTCCAATACTTAACACACACTTTTCGGATAATCGATTTGCTGCATAGAAATAAAAAGGAGTTCCTATCGGACTATTGGTTTGAGATTGATATAAAGAATTTTGCTTAGAATAGGTTACATCCGAATAAACTAAAGTTCCTCCCAGTGAAAAATCAAAATTTCCTTGCAAAAACCCAAGAGCACCCGGATTAAAATGAACTGCTGAAGCTCCTAGAAGAAGACCAACACCAGTATGGCCCATCGCCAGATTTTTTTGACTTTGTGCATTCACCTGATACCCTTCGGCATATACTGTATAGCTAAAAACCAATAAGGTAAATGCTAAAATTACTTTCTTCATTAAACAGATTTTTAATTAGTTGCAAAAATAATTTGCATTTATAAACATCTATATAACACATATCGTGGTCACACATATGCATTTTAAGATTTTTTTATACATGCAAAAATGAGGGTGCAACCTACTAACAATATTTTTTTTTCGGTATTAACATTTGTCATATTTATTACTGAATCAAAGAATTACAATATTTAAACATTTAAGTCACATGTTCCATTTCATTCTTCTATCCTATAAACCTGAGTTCGATTAAAATTAGCGAGCTCAAAATTCAGTAAATGATTGATTTACAATATAAATTTTTGAGACATAGCGAGCTATGGTGATAAAATTTAGAGCCGTAAATCGATTATTTACTGAAAAGCTATGAATGTCA
>JBNKRV010000193.1:0-19218 GCA_050296935.1 Marinilabiliaceae bacterium
CAAAAGCAGTTGAGATATACTCTACAAGGCTACTATTCTCAATATTTCAGGTGCGTTATGGCTCATTTTTTAACCCAAATTCTACGCTATGATAGTACGCAGAACCATATTAAAACAGGATTTGGTAAAGAAACTTTACCCAGATAGTATTTCCATTAAGTCGGCTATGCAGCAGCTCCGTAACGAAATTGACATTTGCCCGGTACTCAAGCAACGGATTGAACAGGCAGGAAATACAAAACGCCATTATTACACCAAACAACAGCTCCTTTTAATCCTGGAACATTTTTGTATTACACTAGAAGAATTTGAACAGCTATGAACTATTTCTTAGGCATAACCGATATTGAACAAGCCAAACTACGTTATCGAAAATTAGCAAAGCAACTACACCCCGACAAGGGCGGAACTGCCGTTGACTTTCAGGAAATGCAAGCCGAATACAAAGAATTTTTGTTGCGTTTGCAGCAAGAACAAAAGGTCGTTACTCCCTCACGCAAAAGCACATCAGAGGAAAATGAATTGATAAACGAATTGGGTAAGCTTGCTAAAGTTCTGATTAAAAAACAAGTGCCACAGGATTACTTACGGCAGAAAATGCAATCAACAGAATCACCTTTAAAAAGAGGTTTGTTCGAGGATATTGTAAATTTCTTGGATAGTTTGTAATCACCATAGAAATACTAATAATTACTTTTTATTACTTTTTGTTTAGATATTTTTCTAAATTTGACATTACTTGACAATGCGACATTCTACCTTTGTCAAAAAATGACAAATTATATGGAAATTATTGCAATCATTATTTCAGCTCTATGCCTTGTTTTACTGGCCATATTAGTGTTTAGAAAGAAGGAAAACAACGTTAATCCTGTTATTGAGGCGGTACAACAATTATTGCAAAGAGAATTAAAAGACAATCGTTCGGAATTATCGGTTTCTTTAAAAGAAAACAGAGAAGAATTATCTAACGGACTGGATAAGCTTACACAAAAGCTTGAAGAAAAACTTACCGTAATAAGTGATGGTTTAAATAAATCTGGTAAAGATAATCGTGAGGAACTTACACGCTCGTTGAAGGATTTTAGTGATACTTTCTCCAAAAACGTTAAGGAGTTTAATGACCTTCAAAAGCAGAAGTTTGATTCTATGGCAACCAAACAAGATGAGCTGGTTAAATCAACAGAATTAAAGCTTGAAAAAATGCGTGAAACCGTTGACGAGAAACTTCACAAAACATTGGAAGAACGCCTTGGTCAATCCTTTAAGATTGTAAGTGAAAGATTAGAAGCGGTTCAGAAAGGACTTGGCGAGATGCAGAACCTAGCTAACGGTGTTGGAGACTTGAAAAAGGTTTTGAGTAACGTTAAAACTCGTGGTGTTTTAGGTGAAATACAGCTTGGAAATATTTTAGAGCAAATAATGGCTCCGGAACAATACGAAGCTAATGTAAAAACCAAACAGGGTTCTAACGACCATGTAGAGTTTGCTATTAAGCTTCCCGGAAAAGATGATTTTGGGAAAGAGGTTTATTTACCTATTGATGCTAAGTTTCCTCAAGAGGATTATGTAAGAATGCAGACAGCATACGATGCCGGAGATATTGAAGGAATTGAAGCTGCAAATAAGGCATTGGTGCAATCCATTAAGAAGTTTGCTAAAGACATTAGAGACAAATATATTGACCCACCTCATACAACTGATTTTGGTATCATGTTTTTACCTATTGAAGGTTTATATGCTGAAATTGTTCGTCAACCAGAAGTAGTTGCGTTATTGCAACGTGAATTTAAAATCATTGTTACTGGCCCTACTACATTGGCTGCTATGTTGAATAGTCTGCAAATGGGATTCAAAACACTGGCTATTCAAAAAAGAAGTAGCGAAGTATGGCAAATTCTTGGTGCGGTTAAAAAGCAATTTGGTGAGTTTGGAACTGTATTGAAAAAAGCACAGGAAAAAATCAGACAGGCAGACGGTGAAATTGAAAAATTAGTGACTACCCGAACTAATGTAATGTTATCAAAATTAAAAACGGTTGAAGAACTGCCATCGGCAGAAGCGACCGCAGTATTAGGTGAAGCAATAGAGTTAGAAACAGAAGATTAAAACATTAAATAATCATATGGCTAAAAAGAACGGAAACGGCAAAGAGAAAAGCATCGAAGAGTCGTTATGGGATTCGGCAAATAAGCTTAGAGGTAGCGTTGAAGCATCCGAATACAAACATGTAGTGTTAGGCTTAATATTCCTCAAATTTGCAAGTGACAAGTTTGAGGAACACCGACAAAAGCTGATAGACGAAGGAAAAGAAAAATATATAGACATGCCCGATTTTTACGGCATGTCTAACGTGTTTTATCTGGACGAGGTTTCCCGATGGTCATATATCATTAAAAACTCAAAGCAAAACGACATTGCTTTAAAGATTGATACAGCTTTACACAATATCGAGAAAAACAACAAAGCACTAAAAGGTGCGTTACCTGACAACTACTTCTCCCGGTTAGGTTTAGATATTACTAAACTTAGTTCCCTGCTTGATACCATAAATGATATTGACACCCTAAAAGATAAGCAGGAAGATATTGTTGGACGCATATATGAATACTTTCTTGGAAAGTTTGCAGCAGTTGAAGGAAAAGGTGGTGGTGAATTCTATACGCCTAAATGTATTGTGAACCTTATTGCTGAAATGCTTGAACCATATAGGGGAATTATTTATGACCCTGCTTGTGGTTCCGGAGGTATGTTTGTTCAATCCATCAAGTTTGTAGAGAGCCATCATGGAAACAAAAAGGAGATTTCCATTTACGGACAGGAATATACCAACACCACCTATAAACTAGCCAAAATGAATCTGGCTATTCGTGGTATTTCAGGTAACTTGGGGGAATATGCAGCTGATACATTTCATAACGACCTACACCCCGACCTTAAGGCCGATTACATTATGGCTAATCCACCATTCAACCAAAAAGAATGGAGAGCCGATAACGAATTAAATGATGACCCACGTTGGCGAGGTTATGAAGTACCACCTACAGGAAATGCTAATTATGGTTGGATTTTAAATATGGTATCAAAACTATCTGAAAATGGAACGGCTGGTTTTGTTCTTGCGAATGGAAGCATGAGTACCAATACCTCAGGAGAAGGTCTTATAAGACAAAAATTGATTGAAAATGATTTGGTTGATTGCATGATAGCTTTGCCTGGTCAATTATTCTATACCACCCAGATACCTGTTTGCTTGTGGTTTGTGACAAAATCAAAAAAAGAGAATAGTGGACTTGGGTATAGGAATCGTGAAGGAGAAACCCTATTTATTGATGCCCGAAATATGGGTGCTATGATTGACCGCACTCATAAAGAATTATCTACCGATGATATTGCTCACATAGCCAAAACTTATCACGCATGGCGTGGCGAGGAGAAAGATGGTAAATATGAAGATGTAAAAGGATATTGTAAATCTACGCAACTTGAGGAAATACAAAAGCATGAATATGTTCTTACTCCTGGGCGATATGTTGGTGCTGCCGAAATTGAAGATGATGGTATCCCATTTGAAGAAAAAATGATGGAGCTTACAAAAACTCTTTATAAACAAATGGATGAATCAGCAGAGCTAGATAATATAATTCGTGAAAATATGGAGGCTTTAGGTTATGGGAAATGATTGGAAAGAAGTTATGTTATCCGAAATCTCAACAGAAGTTTCTTATGGATATACAGAAAGTGCTTCTTTAGAAAGAGTTGGCCCTCGTTTTTTACGTATCACAGATATTCAAAATGGTGTTGTTGATTGGGATACTGTGCCGTTTTGCCCAATAAGCAAATCTGATTTAATTAAATACAAGCTTAAAACAGGAGATATAGTTGTTGCAAGAACAGGAAATAGCACAGGTGAAAACTATATTTTCACTGGTAAAGAAGATGCTGTATATGCATCTTATTTGATAAAATTTGAAATTGATAAAAAAAGGGCTAATCCGTTCTTCGTGTGGTATAATATGCGCTCTATTTATTGGTGGAATTTTATCAATTCAGCAAAGTCTGGTTCAGCGCAAGCTGGAGCTAATGCAAAAGTCTTAGGAACATTCACACTAAAGCTTCCTTCACTACCAGTTCAAAAGACTATAAGTCATATTTTAGGTGCATTTGATAAGAAAATAGAACTTAACCGCCAGATGAACCAAACCTTGGAGTTAATGACACAAGCATTATTTAAAAGTTGGTTTGTTGATTTTGCTCCGGTAATTGACAATGCGCTCGCACAAGGCAAAACGATTCCAGAAGAATTTTTAGAACGGACTGAAAAGAGGAAAGTCGCCAAAGGTAAATTCAAATCCTTGCCAGAAAATATTTTAAAATTATTTCCATCGGAGTTTGAATTTACCGATGAATATGGATGGATACCAAAAGGGTGGAAAGTTAGTAAGCTGCCTGATATTGCAGAAGTTAAATATGGAAAAGACCATAAAAATCTTAATGAAGGTAATATACCAGTTTATGGTTCAGGAGGAGTTATGAGATATGTTGACCAAGTTCTACATGAAGGTGAATCTGTTCTTATTCCAAGGAAGGGTACTTTAACAAACGTTATGTATGTGAATGAAAAATTTTGGTCTGTAGATACCATGTTCTTCACTCGCATACTAAAAGACAAACATGCTAAATATCTTTATTACAAGATAAAGGATTTAGATTATAATAATATGAATGTTGGATCTGCTGTTCCTAGTATGACAACAAAAGTCCTTAATAACCTTCAATTACTATTACCAAGTTCTGAGACTATAGAAGCCTTCGATGATTTAGCAAGTAAATATTTACTAAGAAAAGCTGCTAATGATAAAGAAATAAATAGTCTTAAAGCAACACGAGATTCCTTACTTCCAAGGTTGATTTCAGGGGAATTACGAATTGAAGAATTTGATTATCAAAACAACTAATAATAATTGACAAATAAGCCTATGAGCCAACCAGACAAGAAAATTAGAACATTACAATTTGATGAATTTTTAAGAGGAATAGGCATTAGCCAACATGACCATTATTCCTTATTATTAGGTGCTGGTAGTTCAATAAGCTCAGATATTCCTTCCGCCGTTGATTGTATTTGGGAATGGAAGAAGGATATTTATAAATCAAACAATTCAAACGTTTTAGGTTGGATTGACCAATATAAAAACCCGAAAGTACAAGAGGTTATTCAAAATTGGTTGGATAACCAAGGAGTATATCCCGAATTAAATAGCAAAGAAGAATACTCTTTTTATGCTCACAAATGCTATCCTATTGACGAACACCGTAGGCAGTATTTTCAGCGAATTTGTTCGGGCAAAAAACCTTCCATTGGGTATAAAACAATACCTCTACTTGCTCAACATGGAATATTAGATTCTGTTTGGACAACCAATTTGGATGACTTAGTAGTTACCGCATGTACAGGAGGTGCTATCCAACCAATTGAAATTACTTTGGACAGTGTTCAAAGACTTAATCAACGCTCTCAAAACCGAAAAGAACTTCCTGTAATAAAGTTGCATGGAGACTTTAAATATGGTGAGCTAAAAAATACAGAAAAAGAACTTTTAAATCAGGACGAAACCTTCAGGGCAAAACTTATTGATTACCTACAAGATAAAAACCTGATTGTTGTTGGTTATAGCGGTCGGGATGCTTCATTAATGACAGCTTTAAAAGAAGCATATTCAAAACCGGGAGGTGGAATGCTGTATTGGTGTGGCTATGGTGATATTGCCAATGAGGATGCTGCCGATTTAATATCCTTTGCAAATGAAAATGGCAGAAGTGCTTTTTATGTGCCAACAGATGGATTTGATACTACACTCAGGAAAATAACACAAGTGGTCGTTTCAGAAAATGAAAGTCTGCAAAAAGAGTTGTTGTCAATTCAAAAAAGCGATTCATCGGACGATTCAACTTCTAGTTTTGACCTCAAACCTGAAAGAATTAATAAGTTACTAAAGAGTAATGCTTATGGCATAAAGTTTCCTGAAGAAGTGTTTGTTTTTGATGTCTCTTTGAAAGATAGACCTTGGGATGTTGTAGATGAAAGAACGCTTTCTCGTTTGGATATATCAGCTGTCCCCCATAATAAGCAAATTTGGGCATTTGGATTGCTTGATACCATAAAAGAAGTATTTGGAGATGTGATAGCCGGGGATATAAAAAGAAAACCTCTTGTTAATGTTAAAATTTACAATACATCAATCAGTCGCTTGCTCCAAACTACGCTATGTAAAACTTTTGCCCAAAAATATGGCGTTAAAACAGATTTTAAAAAGCGAATTTGGTCAGAAAAGAATCCAAAAAGCATTGCAAATAAGCAGGTGTTCAATGCTATTAAGTTTGGTTTTGACCGCATAGAGGGAGAATTTTACCTTACTCTTAATCCTGACTTTTATGTGAACATTACGGAAGCTGAAAAGCCAATAGTTCAGAGCATAGGATTACAGTTTTTCCATAAAATTAGGAACAAAGAGTTTAATCAGTACATTGACAATTGGAGAAAAGGACTTTTGGCGAACGGAGAGCTTGAATTTCCTGTAAATTCCGGTTCGGGATTTAAGTTTAAAATCAATAACGCTCCTGTTTTTACAAATATTTGCGACTTAAATAACAAGTACGCCAATAACCATGAAACTCCGGCGAGGTTGTTAAAATTAAAGGGTATTCAATTTAAAGAAGCTCCCCTTCAATTTTCAACTATAAACGGTAATAAAACCGTTAATGATATTCATCCAATGAGAGGTTTATTAAATAATAAACCATACGAAACCGGAATTAATACTTTCTTGGGTGATACGGTTGAGTTAGGTATTGTATCGCCTATGAAGGATAGTCAGCTTCTGCATCAGTTTTTGCAAAACCAAAATTCAAGAATCAAAAAGTTTAAAGACAATGATGACTACATCATAGATTATGAAGGTTTTTATGCTACATACGGCATTAGCCTAAATCTTCCATCTCCGGACGACAAGGAATGGGATGAGATTGATGAGCCTAATGCCCCAAGTGCAACAAAAACAGCTCACCAAATAAAGCAGCGTATTTGTGACAGTATAGCAAAGATTAATTCAGTAACAGGGCGGAAAATTATTGTTGTTTATATTCCACAAAGATGGGATGCCTTTACTTCGTATAGAACCGAAGACGAATCATTTGATTTGCACGACTATATAAAGGCTTTTTGTGCAGAGAAAGGGATAATGTCTCAATTGATAAGAGAGAAAACAATTAAGGATGCTTCACAGAAATGCCAAATTAATTGGTGGCTGTCATTATCATTCTTTGTAAAGTCAATGAGAACTCCTTGGATTTTAGCACATACCGATAAAACGACTGCATTTGCCGGATTAGGTTATAGCATTGATAGCAAGGATAATTCAAACGGTCATATCGTTTTGGGTTGTAGTCACATTTATAGCTCTACCGGAGAAGGTTTGAAATACAAATTATCACGAATAAGCAACGATAAAATACAATGGAGACACAAGAAGCCTCACCTTTGCTATGATGATGCTTATGAATTTGGGAAAAGCATTGTAAATCTGTTTTATGAATCAATGAATGAGCTTCCAAAACGTGTAGTTATTCATAAGCGTACTTTTTTTACTGAGGACGAAAAACAAGGCATTCTTGACAGCATCGGCGATAGTGATAAAATTGAATCGGTTGATTTGATTGAAATAAACTTTGAGGATAACATTAAGTATGCTTCCAGTAAAATATACCAAGGCAAACCAACAATTGATGGTTTTTCAGTTTCAAGAGGAACGTGCATACAACTTAGCAAAACAGAAGCTCTATTGTGGGCGCATGGAGTTGTACCATCTGTAAGAAATCCTAATTACAATTTTTATCCAGGAGGAAGGTATATACCAAAGCCATTAAGGATAAGGAAACATCATGGTTCAGGTAGTTTAGAGCAAATTGCTAATGAAATCCTTGGGCTATCGAAAATGAATTGGAATTCCTTAAATATGTATTCCCAACTTCCGGCAACAATATCTTCCTCGAATGATATTGCAAGAATCGGGAAGCTTATTGATTCAAATACAAAACATGAGTACGATTATCGGTACTTCATCTAAAAAAAAATATAGCCTAAAAAAGTTAAGCCTATGTATATTAACAAAATAATAGTTCAAAATTTCAGGTTACTGAAAAACTCTATCCTTGACTTAGAAAACCAGGAGGATAAAGACCTTTCAATCCTTATCGGTAGAAATAACAGCGGTAAAACATCGTTTATAATGCTCTTTGATAAATTTCTAAAAAAATCATCAGCGTCGTTTAATTTTGATGATTTTCCGGTATCGTTAAGAAAGAGCATTTTTGAAATAAATGAAGAAACTGATATTAACGATATTTCTATTAGGCTTATTATTGAAATAACGTATACAGATAAAGATAATCTTGAAAATTTATCTGAATTTATTCTTGACTTAAATCCTTCTGAAAATAAGGTTCATATTCTGTTTGAATGCAATATTGATAAAAAAAGGTTTCTTAAAGAAATCGAAAATGTTAAAGTAGAAAGCCGTAAACGGTTTATAAAGAAAAACCTAAGTAATTACTTAAACACCAGTATTTATACGTTTGATTCATACGATAATTTAAAAGCTGAAAATAGGAATAAGCTTATTGAGAAGGATAAAAAATCCATTGATAACCTAATTAATTATCAGGTTATCCATGCAAAAAGAAGTGTTTCAAGTTCCGAAGCTGGTGAAAGCTCAAAAAAGGTGCTTTCAAATCTAGCTACAAAATACTATGATAAAAAAGCAGAGAATCAACTTTCTTTAGATGACTTGGATGTAATCAACTCCGAACTACTAAAGATGGATGAAGCATTGGAAGGAAAATACAAGGAAGTATTTCATGATTTCTTAAATCAATCTAAGGATTTTCTTGCAATGACTGAGTTAAAAGTTGTTTCTGACTTGGAATCAAAGGCAATAATTTCTAATCACTCAAAAGTAGTATATGGTTCTGATAATGAATCATTACCGGAGCATTTAAATGGTCTAGGTTACATGAATATCTTATATTTAATACTGCAACTGAAGATTAAGAAAGAATTTTTTATTGAGGGAGCAAAAGATATTAATCTTTTGTTTATTGAAGAACCAGAAGCTCACACTCACCCACAAATGCAATCGGTTTTTATTGAAAAAGTTAGGTCGCTTTTATCTGACGTTGAACCACTTCAAACTTTTATTACGACTCATTCTTCCCACATAGTTAAAGGTAGCGAATTTAAAGACATTAGATATTTTCAGAATAACCATGACAACAAGAATGTAACAATTAAGAACTTTTATACAGAACTCCAAAAGAAATACGAAAAGGAAGAAGATGGATTTAAATTTCTAAATCAATATTTATCTATTGCCTCTGCGGAGTTATTTTTTGCAGAGAAGATTATCTTTATTGAAGGGCTTACGGAAAAACTGCTTCTTCCATATTTTATTCAACAATATGATAAGACCAGTACTGACGAAGTTATGCTCTCATCTCAAAACATATCTATACTGGAAATTGGAGCAAATGCTAAAGCATTTAGCCACTTCATTGATTTCTTAGGTATAAAGGCTCTAATAATAACCGATATTGATACTACTGCAAAAACGATAAGCAGGAGCGAGAAAACAGGAAAAGATAGAACAAGCTACCCTGCTCATCCTGTTAAGGGTGCAACGCATATAAGTAATGCTACCATTCGATACTTTTATAATTCTCCTGAATTTAGTGAAGAAGAAAAGTGGGATGAATGGTTTAAAAACCTAAAACTGGATAAGCATCATTCTGAGGATTCAAATATTAAATTATCATTCCAGTTAGAAGAAAACAATTACCACGGAAGAAGCTTTGAAGAATCTTTTATTAGCATTAATGTAGATAATTTAAAAGCTAATATTTCAGAAGTTAAAGGGCTTAAAGATGATGCAGACGAAAGTCTAAATTCGATTGATGATATAGATGAATTAACAAAAAGCATATTAGAGAAAAAATCTGATTTTGCCTCGTCATTACTTTGGTTAGCACTCACTAAAGATGTTGATTGGAATATGCCTTCATACATAAAAAAAGGATTAGTATGGATAGCAAAATAACAGCATTAGAGCAAGTATTTAACTGTATAAGAGAAGAGCAAAATTTTGTTCTTCAAGGTGGTGCTGGTAGTGGTAAGACTGAATCCCTTAAACGTGTAATTGAGCATATATCAAAAAACTACCCTGGAAAAAAAATTGCTTGTATTACACATACCAATTTAGCGGTTGATGAAATTAAGTCTAGGGTTGATGACGATTATACCATCTGTACAATTCACTCTTTCTTAAACGACTTAATAAAAGACTACAAGAAAAATCTTCATGAGGTTATTGGTGAAATCTTCAAACTTAAAAAAGTCGATAATACAGAGCATAAGGATTATAAAAAGTGCTATGAAAAATATGCTTCATCATTACATTCTGTGTTGAAAGAAACAGTATCAAAGGTAGTTGGTAAAAGAGAGTACGACAAAAATGCAGTAGAGTATAATAATGATTTAAACACCAATATTGAAAATCTAAATAATGAGATTGAACGCCTTATAAAAGAACAGGATTATAATGAAGTAAGGTACAATGAAACTCGATTTAATAGTTTTAAGGATTTATCATTTGGGCATGATAGCTTATTGCAAATTGCATCCTTTTTATTTGAAAGATATCCTTTGCTATCCAAAATATTACAAGATAAATACGATTTTATTTTTGTAGATGAATATCAAGATACCAATAAAGTTATTGTTGATATTTTCCTTAATAAAATTCCTTCAGATAGTAAAACTATAATTGGGCTTTTTGGTGATTCAATGCAGGGTATTTATGATGATGGAATTGGAGATGTTGAAGAATATATTGCGAATGGATTGCTTAAAAAAGTTGAAAAGGAAGATAATTATAGGTGTTCAGAACAGGTTATTGAATTTATAAATCAACTTCGCGATGATGGCTTAAAACAAGAAGTAGCTTTTAAAACAAAGAATGGCGAAGTAGAAACAAAATTAGATAGACAAGGTGCAGTTAAACTTTATTATTCCATTTATGACGGCTCAAGAACCGCAAGTGGTAATCCTCAGAATAAAGAGGAATATTTACAACATCTAAATTCTGTAATTAAGCATGTAGATGATAACAATAACGGTTATAAAAAGCTAATGCTTACAAATAAGTCCATAGCCAGTGAAGTAGGCTTTGAAAATCTATATAATGTATTCAATGACAGATATGTTGATGTTAAGGAAGAAATTGAAAAAGATTTAACTAGACTTCAACTCTTAGATTTAGCAGAATTATCCAAAGCGTATTCAACAAAGGATTATAATTTCATTATTACTGAACTAAAAAAAGCTGGATTTCTGATAACTACCATTGAAGATAAAAAGAAAATCAGCTCTATTCTTGATAAAATAGTTGCTTCCGAACATGGAGCAATTGAACTTTTGGAACTTGCTTTTGAAAATAATCTTCTTAAAAAATCGGATTCTTATAGTTCATACATTAACAGAAAAGATTCATTCTTGAGTGAGATTAAGGATGATAAATTCTATCAGACGTTTAAACTCCAATATAATAGTGGACAGAACACTTTTGCTCGTATGGTCAAGGAGATAGAAGACTTAAATGAAGAAGTATTTAAAGAGTATGAACGATTTTATAAAAAGGATAGGTTTTACAACGAGTTATTTTCTAACAAGATTAAGTTTAGGGAGATTTTTAACTACTTCTCTTATTTGAATGAAGAAACAAAATACATAACCATGCACAAAACTAAGGGGTCAGGCATTGAAAATGTTATGGTTGTGTTAGACGAATACTTTTGGTATCAAAAGTATAAATTCAAAACAATCTTTGATTCAAGTGAAAGTGATGCTTCTAAACAATTGTACAATCAAAAATTATTCTATGTAGCATGTTCAAGGGCTATTGATAACTTAATCTGCATTAGACTTATTGCTCCTGATGAAAAGGATGACTTACTACGTTACTTTACTAACTATGAAGAAATTGTAATTGAATAACAAATGAAATTCACAGAAGAAAAATTAGAACACGCTTACATAGAGTTGCTGGAACAAGAAGGTTATCCACACCATTTAGGCAACACCCTTTCTCGTTCTGAGGATAATGTAATAATTGAGGATGATTTAATTGAATACCTAATGTCACGGTATAAGAATCAGGAACTCACTAAAACAGAGGCGCAGTCAATTCTTCTTCAATTAAAAAACCTTCCTGCAAGTGACCTATACGAAACCAATAAAACTATTATGCGTTGGTTGGCTGATGGTTTTATTCTCAAACGAGAAGACCGCAGTCAAAAGGATATTCATATCGAATTGATTGACTATAATGGTTTGGAAGCTCAACTAAACAGCCAGGACTTGGATAGTATTGTTGCTGAACTCAAAGAACAATACCCGCCTGATTATAATATTTACAAGTTTGTTAATCAGTTTGAAATAATTGGCAACGATAATCAGAAACGTATTCCCGATGGAATTATATTCTTAAATGGACTACCCATAGTTGTTTTTGAGTTTAAATCAGCCATACGTGAGGAAGTAACAATCCACGAAGCATTTAAGCAGTTAACAAATACATATAGAAGAGATATTCCGGAGTTGTTTAAATACAATGCGTTTTGTGTCATATCCGATGGAGGTAATAGTAAAGCTGGTTCTCTTTTCGCTCCTTATGAGTTTTTCTATGCATGGCGAAGAATTGCCGGACTTGCCAAGGATGTAGATGGCATAGACAGTATGTACACAATGGTACAAGGAATGCTGAATAAAAATCGTTTACGAGATATAATTCGCAACTTCATTTTTATTCCGGATGTTTCCAAAAAAGATGCAAAGATAGTTTGCCGTTACCCACAGTATTATGCAGCCAATCGACTTTACGAAAACATTAAGGTTGCTCAACAACCCAATGGAGATGGTAAAGGTGGAACTTATTTTGGAGCTACCGGGTGCGGTAAAAGTTATACCATGCTTTTCCTCACTCGCTTATTAATGAAAAGTAAGTACTTTGAAAGTCCCACAATTGTATTGATTACAGACCGTGCCGATTTAGACGACCAACTTTCAGACACATTTGGTGAAGCAAAAAAGTTCATTGGCGATAACAATATTATAAGTGTAGAAAGTCGTTCTCATTTAAGGGAATTGCTACAAGGCAGACAAAGCGGTGGCGTATTTCTTACCACCATTCACAAGTTTACCGAAGATACGCAACTTCTAACTGAGCGTACTAATGTTATTTGTATCTCCGATGAAGCACACCGCAGTCAGGTTAACCTTGACCAAAAAGTTCGTGTTACAGAAAAAGGGGTGACTAAAACCTATGGCTTTGCAAAATACCTGCATGATTCCTTACCAAATGCTACCTATGTTGGTTTTACAGGCACACCAATAGATGCAACCCTGGATGTTTTTGGTAAAGTGGTAGATGCCTATACAATGACAGAATCCGTTAAAGACGAAATTACAGTTCGTATTGTTTATGAAGGTAGAGCTGCAAAAATAGCATTACATAACAGCGAGCTAGAGAAGATTGAGCAATACTACGAAGAAGCTGCCGAATTAGGTGCTAATGATTATCAGATAGAGGAAAGTAAAAAAGCTGTTGCCAATATGAATGTGATTATTGGTGACCCTGACCGCCTAAAGGCATTAGCGGAGGATTTCGTTACTCATTACGAAAACAGAATTTCAGAAGGTGCTTCAATTAAAGGCAAAGCAATGTTTGTATGCAGCACTCGTGAAATTGCCTATGAGTTTTATAAAAATGTAATTGCTCTACGCCCTGAATGGAATGAAGTAAAAGTAGCCGAAGACGGTGCGGTTCTTTCTGAAAAAGAGCAGAAAGAGATTAAGCCAATGGAGCGTATTAAAATGATTATGACTCGTGGCAAAGATGATGACGAAACCCTTTATAACCTGCTTGGCACAAAAGAATACCGCAAAGAACTAGACCGCCAGTTCAAAAATTCAAAATCAAACTTTAAAATTGCCATAGTTGTAGATATGTGGCTGACAGGATTTGATGTGCCTTTCCTTGATACCATTTACATTGATAAACCAATACAGCAACACAACCTTATTCAAACTATTTCTCGTGTAAACCGAAAGTTTGAGGGTAAAAATAAAGGTTTGGTAGTCGATTATATCGGTATCAAAAAACAAATGAATCTTGCCCTTGCAAAATATAATAAAGGTGATGAAGATAACTTTGAGGATATTGGTGAATCATTGATTGTTGTACGCAATCACCTTGATTTATTAGCCAAGCTGTTTCATAAATTCGATAGTTCTAAATACTTTGATGGCACACCTCTTCAACAGCTAAATGCACTAAACGAAGGAGCTGAATTTGTAATGCACACAAAGGACAAGGAAAACCGCTTTATGGGCTTGGTGAAGCGACTTAAAGCTGCCTACGATATTTGTGCAGGAAGTGAGAAGCTTAAACAGGATGAAAGAGACTACACCCATTTTTATTTAGCTATTCGTTCTATTGTATTTAAACTTACCAAAGGCGATGCTCCGGACACAGCTCAAATGAATGCCCGTGTTCGTGAGATGATTAAAGATGCCTTGGCCAGTGATGGTGTTGAAGAAATCTTTAAAATGGGTGAAGAAGAAGATAATACCCAGGATATTTTTGATGAAGATTACATAGATAAGATTAATAAAATTAAGCTTCCCAACACCAAGATTAAGCTGCTTCAAAAACTTCTGGCTAAAGCCATTGGAGAAATTAAAAAAGTAAACCACGTTCGGGGAATTGACTTTACCCGAAAAATGCAAGCATTAGTAGAACGCTATAATCAACGTGACGAGAACGATGTTTTGAGAAGCGAAGTGTACGAAGAAATGGCAGAGCAACTTACCAATCTCATTTGGGAGGTTTCTAAGGAATTTTCTGCCGGAGAAGAAATGGGAATCGACTTTGAAGAAAAAGCCTTCTATGATATTCTTTATCATTTGTGTACCAAATATGATTTTTCATATCCCGATGATAAACTAATAGAACTTTCCAAGGCGGTTAAAATTTTAGTTGATGAACAGGCAAACTACCCTGATTGGAATAAGAGAGAGGACATAAAACTAAGCTTAAAAGTTGGTTTAATAATGCTTTTAGATGAACATGGTTATCCTCCGGTTGAGCGAGACGAGGTTTATCAGGATATTTTCCACCAAGCAGAGAATTATAAAAAGAATAGACAATAAAACGATATGGCAGAACAAGCGAAGTTTCAAAAAATGTTGGAGATTCTGTTAATGCTTGATTGTAAGTATGGCAGAACGATTCAGGAAATATCCGAACGCTTTGATGTATCTCCAAGAACTGTATATCGTTATTTCGATACATTTAAACAAGTGGGTTTCGTGATTGAAAACAAAAACGGCTTCTTTAACATCAATAAAGAAGAATCATCTGCAAAGGACATAAGTCAGTTACTCCATTTTACAGAAGAAGAAGCGTTTATTTTGGGTAAGGCTATTCATGCTATCGAAGATGGTTCGGAATTAAAAGATAAGCTTGCAAAAAAGCTTTATAGCCTATATGACTTTGACCGGGTTATTCATGCCATATCAAAGAAAGAAGAAACCGATAATATCTTTAATATCATACAAGCAATAAAGCAGCAAAAACAGGTTATATTAAAAGAATATAAGTCTGGTCATAGTAATAATATCCGGGATAGACTGGTCGAGCCTATTGATTTTACTGTGAATTATATGGGTGTTTGGTGTTATGATACCGAAGACCAAAGTAATAAGATTTTTAAAACTGCCCGTATTAAAGAAGTAGTTGTAACAGATACTTGTTGGGAACATAAACCGGAGCATTATAAAGGCATAACCGATATTTTTCGGATGCAAAGTTTTGAGCCAATTGCGATACAATTAAGGCTTTCAATGTTGGCTTATAACCTATTAATTGAAGAGTTTCCTCTAAGTGAAAAGTATATCAAAGAATCTGATGACCATAAATACATACTGACAACTGATGTCGGGAACTTCATTGGAGTAGGGCGGTTTGTATTGGGATTACCCGATGAAATAGAAGTAATATATCCACAAGCATTTAAGGATTACCTGAATTCAAAAATGAAAGACAATAGCTTTTAAAGAATTGTTGTAATTTGTTATTATCGTGCGTAGTAGTATATCAAAGGCAATAGAGGATTATAAGAAACAGGCTGACATGAACAATGCCCTAGAAAGGCGTTGGGTAGCAATGTTTCTTGAATTAGTGGATTTTAAAACAAAAAATGGTCATGCCGATGTTCCTGCTAAATACTCGCAAAATAGAAGTTTAGGTTATTGGATTCGTCGTCAAAGGTTGGTATATAACGAAGGGACTTTGGATTTAAAAAGGGAAAGCCTTTTACGCTTGATTGGTTTCAATTTTCGTCTTATGTCAATACATGATTGGGAGAACATGTACAATAAACTGCTTGATTATAAATCTCAGTTTGGTCATTGCCATGTTACAGAGAGCTATGATGATTCTCAATTACATAACTGGCTTGTTTATCAGCGAAAGTTATATTGGAAAGGAAAACTAAACCACAGCAAAATTGAAAAACTTAAATCGGTTGGTGTTGATATGCGAAATAAAACATTGAACCGATGGACTGAAAAATACGAGCAATTAGTAAAGTTCAAAAAGAAGCATGGTCACTTACATGTATGTAATTCATTTGGTGCAGATAAAGAACTTATCAACTTTGTAAAAGTTCTAAGACGTTCTCAAAATACTTTATCTCCCGACCGAAAAAAACAACTTGATGATTTAGGTTTTAATTGGAATCCGGGAAATACGGTTACAGCTTTATTAAATAAGGAAAGAGCAAATAACCAATGGCTATTTCGGTATAATGAACTTAAACAATATAAGCATAGTCACGGAACGTGCTATATACCCACTACAAGCAAATCCTTAAAATCGTTAGCAGCATGGGTGTCCGTTCAGCGAAACAATATACATAAGCTTTCAGAAGATAGAATAGCTCTACTTGATGAAATAGATTTTTTCAGAGATAATAAACTGTAAACCTTGTAAAATGAATGATTTCCTTAAAATAGAAGAGCATGAAAAGAGATATGATTATCAAAATGATTTTGATAGGATTGCACGAATATTATTGAACCAAGCAGAATTGATTACAAAAAAGAACTCTTATCGTATCAGAGAAATCGAATTTTACTATTATTCAGATAATCATACCGATTTTTATTGCCATACAAATGTTAGGCAGTTGACAAACCAAAAACTATATTTTCATCGTTTTAAAGACCCTGAAAAATATGTGAGACTCAAACAGAAAGGCATAGATATTACGCTTGGAAATGGAGATTCAATATACTGCGGAATACTTATTCGAGCTATTGAAAATATTGAAACAAAAGAAATTATCACAGGAATAGGTAATCTGACTAATCAGATTATTGATGACATTGGTGATACTTTCTCAATTGTTGAACTTTACAATTCGGATAAGGATATTTTTGATTCAACTGGCATCATTTACTTGAAGATTAAAGAGGATAATAAGTTGAGTATTTTTAAAAAGCAACGGCAAGGACTTAATCTATTAAAGGAAGATACAGACAGGTTTTACCTAGATGTTAAGTACAATTATTTTACATACCCTGAAATAGAAATGTTGCCATGATTGCAGATAAAGACACAAATTTTGTTTTTCTTTCCAGGTTACTACAATTAAAAAGTGAATTTACAGACACTTGTAGTGAAATATGCAATATATTGGATAAATACAATGTAAGACATGGCTTTCTTGAGGGGACAAAAGATATTTGGGCAAGAGATTATATGCCTATTCAAATTGCTAAAGATAAATTTGTTCAGTTCCGATACGAACCAACCTATTTAAAAGACTATCCTGAACTTCAATCCGACCCAAAATCAATTTGTAAATTGAATGATATTAAGCCTTTGTATTCAAGAATTAATATTGATGGTGGAAATGTTGTCAAATGGTCTGATAAGGTTTTAATAACAGATAGAATTTATTCCGAGAATCCGGAATACACAAACCACAAAAAGCTTGTTCAGGATATTGAAAATCTACTCGAAACGGAGACGATAATAATACCTCAGATAAAATCAGATTTTACGGGACATGCGGATGGATTAGTAAAGCTTTTAGATTCAAAAACAATTCTTGGTAATGATTTAGATTTTGAGTACAAATATTGGTCAAAGGGGATGAAAAAGATAATATCTGAACAAAACTTTAAGTATATTAACATGCCAATATTTGAGCATAAAGAAAGAGCCTATCCCGATTCTGCCATTGGTTGTTACATGAATTATTTGGAAGTTGATAATTTGATAATATTCCCGGTGTTTGAAGTTAGTGGAAATCGAGATATTGAGGCTATTAATTTGATTACTGAACTATATCCAAACAAGATTATTGAACCAATAAACATTAATCCAGTTGCTAGAGAAGGTGGATTAATGAATTGTATCACATGGAATATTAAATTGTAACTCCCCATCATTTCTTGACAAATTTCTTCAAACACTTACAAACTCAGTCAAGTTCCATTAAACCCTAACACCCCCACCATAAGCCTACTATATGTTTGTTTCCATTATGGAAGCAAGCACAAAGAAAATATTAGGCACATTAGCAGCAGTTGCAGCCGTTGGTGGAGGTTTCTACCTCATTAAAAAAGGCAAAAAGCTTCTTGCCGGGGCAAAAATGAACTTTGCTCTTTTAGGATTCCGCATCCACAAGATGAACTTACAGGAAGTTCAATTTGCTGTAAAGCTTCGTTGCTACAACCCCACAAAAGCCCCCATCACATTAGCCGTTAACCAGGTTGTTGCAAATTACAAAGGTTCGGCAGTCGCTTATTCTACCCCCGATATTAAAGGACTTACCATTGGTGCAGGCAAAACACAAGAGCCTGAAATCGTTTTTCAAGTGCCATACCTGAACCTTATGGGTAAAGGTCTTACTCTTTCCGTGCTTTCCAATACTCAGCAGCTTAAAGCTGATATGACTTTCACCATGACCATCAGCGTTAATGGCGAAACTCTTACTACTACGCAATCATTATCAGAGGACGAAAATATGAACGGA
>JBNKRV010000194.1:0-10884 GCA_050296935.1 Marinilabiliaceae bacterium
AACGGACTGATGAAATTTACTAATGATTTCCAGCTGGTGAAAGTCCAGCTCACTCAAAGCCCGTAAGCAGAGTGATAGCGAACCTACTGGGTGATTCCGTGAGGATAGCAGAAAAGTAGTAGGCAAGCAAGTATTTAGGCTGTGTTATTCAGCCCCGAAAAAGTGTATTTATTTGTAGTTAAGCCGACGGTGTACGTTAATCGGAAGGCAGCAATTGCAGGAGTAAAATACGGTTATACCTGTAGAACTACCGTGGTCAAAGCGCAGGGCATGAATACAAATGGAAATCTTCGGAACTTAGGAGATCTGTATTGCTCCTGGCATAACGAGGTTTATAGTGTGCCTCCCAATAGGATACACTAAGCAGTAAGCGTATCCTTAGCAAGGCTTACATGCATAAAGAAAATGCTAAGGTGTAACAGGTATCTGCGACAAGGGATAACCGGAGTCAAAGAGAAGGCGTGCAGAAGTCAGAGTAGTCTCATAGTACCGCAGTAGTTGGGGAAGTGCCATCTGAACGACCCGAAGGAGGGAAGGGGATCTACCAGTTAATATGGATCAACCAAACGACACCATGGATTTACTCAGAGAATTCGTCAACAGGTATACGAAATTTGGTTGTATATTTATATTTATTTCAGATATTAAAACATATTAGCTGAGGAGCCGGATACGGGAAATCTGTACGTCCGGATCTGCGGGGGGATAGGCTGGAGTAATCCGCCATTCTATCTCGATTAGTTATCATTTCTCGAAACTTGCAACAATGACAATATTAGATCCTTAAGCTAATGTGCATATCTAGAGGGAATAATTAGATTTAAAAAATTGACTTTAGTCACAATTACAAAAAAATATATGTCAGAAATAAAAACTAAGAAGAAAACATCTAGCAAAAATCCTGATATGTTTGAAGTCTTAATTCACGATTTTGAAACGTATAGACTTAAACATAAAACTAGGTCTTTGGATGTTGATGAGATTAAAGATACTATTTACAAGATAAAATCATTATTCTCAGGAAGCGTTTCAGTACAAATATATCGTAGAATTAATATCTGTACAAAAGAAGTTTTTGGAAATGTCAAAGTATGTCTGGAATTTAATGACTTACAAGATAATAGTGGTAATTTTTTAGCATCTCAATGGGTATTGGAGAATAAAATTAAATTACTTCATCTATACCTAGAAACTTCATACCTATATATTAAGAAAGCATGGGAAGTAAAACATAATATTGAAAAGATATTTTATCCAATTTCAACAGAATCAATAATTAGAGAAGGACATTCTTATAAACATCATTTTCTTCTTTCTTTATATGGTATTGCAGAAATTGTAAAAAAGTATTCTCACCCCAATGATAATGATTCTTTTTTAAGGATATTTCTTCAAAATAAATCAGATGAAATCTCTTTATGGGATATTCAGTTTAACTTCACTGGTAAATCACATAAATCGTTAAACTCGATTTATTTATTAATTGAATATATTAATTTAATAGTACCAGAATCAACAAAACTGATTAAAATTCAATCAGGGTCCATATTAGCTTCTATTAAAACTTACTTTACTAGTAAAAAAGCGGAACAAGATGTAGAAGAGGCATTAGGAGACGTAAAAAAATATGTAACGGCAAAACTTACGAAGGATTCTGAGGAAATACAAAAAGTAAAAAAAGAGCAAGATAAACTCGAAATAGATATTAGGTTAAAGGAAAAAGAATTAGAGGATGCTAATTCTTTCAATGCTAAATATAATAAGTCGCTTACTACAAGAAAAGCAGAATTAGAAATTGAGTGGTTAGAATTAGATAATGAAAAGCAACGTATTGAAAATTTCAAAAGGAAAAAAGATTTATTAAAGGAATTACTAGCAGACTCTTTAATCGAACAAAATGAATATGAATTAATCATTAAAGGTCAGACTTTTATGAGCTATTCAGATAAGCATGGTTTATCAAATAAAGAAATAGATATTTCAGAATTGGACAGAAAGGAAAGGGGTAATTCAAAAAATAACGATAACTAACATGCTAGTATAAAGCATATGGCGTTCTTGAGTACGTAGAAGTTAGGATGGGTAATCGAACGCCGTCAAATCTTTGATTTGGCTTTATAAATGAAAAGATACAAACAAATAAAAGATTTGGCTCAGTGCAGTTTTGAAGGTTTGTTCGTTAAATCGCCATACACTTCATCTAGCCACCCCGTTGTACCCTATTATATAATATAAAATGCTATTTAAGAGAGATTATTTAGACCTTACAGAAGAGGAACGTGACAAGCTAAATATTGCTGAAGCTTATAAACATAGTAAAAGTGATGGTATTCCAATCTCTATTTCATTTGCAGACCTTGCAAAATATCATGAGCTTAAGCCATACGCAGCATACCACTACGAATCTCTGTTTCCTAATAATTACGTTTTATTTAATGGCGATACTCATCAAAATATAAATGAGTTACTATCAGACTTTATAAAACTTATAAATAACAAAAGTACTAATGAGAGAGATATTTTAAATTTTATAAGGGATAATGAAGCATATTTTATTTTAGAAGCATTATTCGAGTATTATGATTTTGGTCATCATGATGCTTATTTATTCAGAGAATTTCCTCTTCCCCCTGAGTATATATGTGATTTTTTATTAGTAGGGAAAAATTCATCTGGATTTGAGTTTGTCTTTATCGAGTTTGAGCACCCTAATGATAAATCAGTATTAAAAGATGGTGAATTAGGGCCGTCTTTTAGAAAAGGAATCAAGCAATTAGATGATTGGGAACATTGGTTAGAATCTAATTTTCATCATCTAAAGAATGTTTTTAATCGCAAAAAGGGCAAGAGCTCAGAATTACCAAATGAATTTTATGAACTTGATAAAAGTAGATTACACTTTCTAGTTGTCGCAGGTCGTAGAGTCGAATTTAAAAGTAATACATATCGAAAAAAGAGAACTAGTCGAAAAAACAAAAGGATTATTCATTATGACAATTTAATTGATGTTTCTGAATTCTATGTACAGAGGAGAAGTAAGAAATAACAGGGTGCAATAAATAGGAATATGAGCGGTCGGTACGACCCAGCGATTATTTCAGGTTGAACTACAACCCGTTTTTAATACCAGCCAAGTATTTTAAGTGGGTTTTTGTGTTTTTTTATGGATATTGAAGACTATGTTTTGTCTTTATTTTTGTGAGAGTTGTAGTTTTTATTGGTTTCGTTTAATGCCAAACTGGAGTTGCTATGTTTGAGTAGACACAAAGTTAAGACTTAATAACCTAACTTTGAAAATATGAATATGGAAAGAAAACATTACGACAAAGCGTTCAAAAGAATGTCCGTAGAATTGGTTGAAAGTAGAAGAAGAGTATACCAGAATCAAGCTCCACAAGCAATTTCGTACGGTTGAAATGGCCGATTTAGGTGGAGCAACAGCTCCTGCTGCAACAGGTTTAAATTATACCTACACGGCGTTTAATCTTGCCAAAATGAACGAATCCTTTGAAGGTGCAATTACCAAGGATTCTGTTATTTATCTGAACGAGGATGCCTCCCAAATAGCAACGAGTCAAACAACCAGAGATGTTTGTTATACCTTGCCTAATGGCGAACGTTGTTATTGGGTTCATAAAAGTAAACTGCCGGCAAGTGCAAATACCGTTGCACCAATACTGACACTTAATAGCAATATTGACGAACTTTTTTGAGAGCAACCCAATAAAAATTTTGTTACTACGTTTTTTCCAAACGACTCCGAGAAACAAACAGAACTAATGGGCGACCACATTATCAGTAAAAAAGAAATAGAAGAAATAAAACATGGCAACGACACTTGGTACAAACTTAAAATACAGGATTTACGGGGCGAGCGTAACGGTTTTATCAAAAGCAACGATGCTAAAGTATCCATGGTATCAGCGCATGATTGGACAGCTTTTGGCTTTAAGGTACTGAAAGATCAGCCCGACAACTTTATCTTTGATGCCGCGGAGAAAAACGCCCCTCAATTTCTGCAATCAGTTTTTAAGGAGATAGACACCAATGGCGACAAAAAACTAAGCCCGAACGAGTTGCGCAAGGGCTTAAACGATATGTACGTATGCGAACGCATGTCGAAATTGGTTTGTTACCACCAAAGCGAGTGGGGCGTAAACTACAGCAGCCTGAAACAGGAAATAGAAACCCTTTTGGACAAAGGCATAGAAAAGGAAGAAGACAAGGAAGTAAAAGAATTGTACAAGGAGCAAAAAGAAGAAATCCTGAAAATAACTCAGGGTAAGGTAAATGCCCTTGATTTTTGGAGCAAAGTAAAAGTACCTGGTGATGAAATGCCCGAAGGTTGGACATACGACCCAATTTTACAGAAAAGCCGAAAGATGTATTCATGGGAAACACAAAGTAATCCACAACCAAGGGGCGAAAATGATTTAGAACCTTTCCCAACCGATACCAAAGTTTATCACTTTCATCCGAATGCCTTTGTGGAGCAGATGAGGAGATTAAGACCTTGTAGTTGTCCTGTGGATGAGCCTTTGTTTAAGTGTTCAAATACTAGATATGGAATTGGACCTGTTTATTGGGGACATATAAAACTAAGTGCAGTTAAAGCGTGGGATGAAATTGATAAAGTTTACAATACAGTTGTTAGTGACGATGAAAAAAAGATAATAATTGCAATGGCAAAAAATGAAGGTAGTTGTGATACTATTCAGGCATATGATAGTGCAATTTTAACAGTTGGAGCAATGCAAAAAATTGTTGGAAAGGATGGGCGTGGCGAATTTTCTACTCAGGTTTTTGAGTTTAAAGAAAAGTACCCCCAGAAATACAAAATTCTATTTGAAAATTGTGGTTGGACAGTAGAAAAAGAAGATGATGGGATTAGGATGTATTATGAAAGTTCGGAAGGAAAGACAACTGGTACTAAGTTACGCGCTCTTGTGCGTGAAGGCTTTGATGCTAATAGTTTAAATCAGAATTTACCTAATGAACCTTTAGCACACCTTATAAAGGTAGGAAAAGATGAGGATTTTATACGAAAACAGGTATATGACTTTATATTGAGAATAAGAAAGTATTGTGATAAAAAACCAAATGGATATTCATATCAAATTAAAGAATATTTTAACAGCCCTCTTGGCAAGGCTATTGTATTAGACCATAGTGTAAATGCACCAGGAAACGTAACTCGAGATGTTGGTGTAGCAATAACTACTTTCTTTAATGAGAAAGATACTGAAATCATTGAATTCAATAAAACAGTTACAAATGTAGCAGATAAGAAAAGTAAAATATCAAGAAATCCCAATGATTGGGGAAGTAATCATGTACAATATGAAAACCGAATTCTAGAATTGTATGGACCGGTAAGGGATATGAATGATGCAAAAGACAGATATGATAAAATAAAAAAAGAGTTTTGATGAAAAAATATTTAATAACCGCCATTTGTATATATTACTGTTGTTGTTTAATGGCGCAGGAAACTAAGGGATTTGATTCTAGTATACTTAATTTAAAACCATTTTATGAATATGATTTCTCTGATAGTACAATTTTAGGAAATGATACGATATATATAGAGAGAGATTCTATTGATAATTTTATCAGTTTGATTGTAAAAGACTCTATAGTTAAACAAAAATCACCAATCATTAAACTTGATGAGTTAGATAAGTATGAAGTTTGTCCTTTTGAGGGTGTTGGAATCGTTAAATATTGTTACGGTTTTATAGTTAGATATTATTTCCCTAGTAGATTGGGCACTGGTTCATACATTATTTATGATGTTTTTTGGAAAAAAAGCCCAAATGCATATTATAGATTTGAGTCTTTCTTTTTACCAGGAGATAGATACTATCAAACATTTGAAAAATTTCACGATAAATTAGTTTCACTTGATGAATATTTTCCGCAAAATGAAAATTATATTAATGAAGAAGGTTTAAATTTACTGTGTAGGTGCTTTAATTATTATGATGAAGAGTGTGAACAAGTGGTTGAATCATATAATAAGCAAATACAAAAGGCTTATTCTGATAATGATACAATTACGATGTGTAACTTATCAGATGTTATTGTTATTCAAATGGCAATACGGCATTCTTTTGAACCAATTTCAGAAGATATTGTAGGTTATAATAATTCAGCCTACTATCTTGAACAAAAAGGTTTTTACTTTAGCGCGGTTTATCTATTAAGAAAGATATTGGAAGTAGCACCGAATCGAACAGTAGCCTATATTAATCTTGGCGATGCATATTGGGGATTAAAAGAAATTGAAAATGCAAAAGAAGCATACAAAAAGTACATAAAACTAATGAAAGCCAACGGGAAAGAGAATAAAATACCAAAGCGCATCATGGAAAGATTAAAAGAATAATTAAAGGAAAAATATTACTGAAAAGAGAAGAATGCCCAGGTGCACACACAATGCATAATAAATAATTGCCGGTTAGTGATTTGCGGGAGCTTTGCTTCTCACATTATCGTTGGTGCATCTTGAAAGTGAAGTGCGCCAAAGTCGGCAACTATTCATATGGGGTACGTTGGTGTGCCACGAGGCTGTGGTAATCCAGTAGGTGCAAATCCTACCTGAATAATTTTTGTTAAGATTATTGCTCCATTCAGCATAACTCAAGTAAACTTGGTTCTACTTTCACTTATCGCAATAATTTGCTGTTTATTTAGAAGAACTGCCGACAGTTCTGTCCGTGAGGATATCGCTGAAGCTCGGTATGTTCAAATGACCAAGCCGTAATGCGCAAGCGTGAACCCGAGGTAGCTTCGAGAAGTGTATCAGTAGACGGGGAGAGTTTCGACGGTCTCGAACCCTGCAACGTTGCATGGATTAACAGCAGTACGAAGTGCAACGGTCTACCGGAGTCATAGGGGTGGCGTGGTCATAGATGGATTATTACGGAATACCGCTAATAGCGGCACAGGCAGTGGGAGATCTCTTGTTTCAAAGGTTGGCCACCTTAAACGGGCTGATATAAGTATAGCGAAGTTCAGTTTGGGAACAAGAGAAGTCGGAGGAGTCCATAGTACCTGTGATTGTAGCGACAACATAACGCAGCATAGGAAAGGGGCTCTGTTTTAGAGAAGCGAATATGGAATTTATACTTTCGGTACTGGCATTGTCCTGTTCGGCTGAATTTAATAGTAGTTTATTCTAAATGTTGCTATATGTCTGTTCAAATACGAAAGGAAGGTACGGGTGATTCAGAGAGCCAATGAAATTATATCGGTACTAGGTAGGTTTGTATGAATATCAAACAAAGAACTCTATAGGTAAGCCGTATGAAGGAATTGAAGATCATGAACACCTTATAGAAGATAATATAACGAGAATAAAACTTCATGTACGGTTTGATGAAGGGGGCGCTGATAGTTTACTTATAATTGTTACTTTTATGATTAACAAAGGTAAGTGGGCTATCAGGCTCTACTCTACTACGTCATGGTAAGAAAGCCTACTACAACAATAAAATGAGAAACAAAATGATGAGAAACAAAATTTTAGTAGCATTTATAGTTTTGATTGGGCTTTATCAAACAAAAGCTCAACCTGACAATAAAATAAGAATAGAAGATGATATTCAATTGATTCAAATTAAAGATTCGATTTTCATTCATACATCATGGTACCAGACACAAAATTTTGGTAAGGTTCCAGCAAACGGATTAATTATAGTAAAGAATGGACAGGCAATTATGGTTGATACTCCGTGGGATAATCAAATGACGAAACAATTGACTGAATTTATTGAAGATTCCCTAAAAGTTAAATTAGTAAAATTAATTGCAGGCCATTATCACGAGGACTGTATTGGCGGATTAGAATATCTTCAAAATAGAGGTGTTGAATCAATTGCCAATTCGATGACAGTAGCTAAATGTAAAGAAGACAAACTCCCGGTTCCATTAATTTCATTTACGGACTCATTAATCTTTGACTTTAACGGGCTGCAAATTGAGTGTAGGTATTTTGGTGGTGGACATACCTTTGATAATATTACTGTCTGGATTCCTGAAAAACGAATCCTGTTTGGTGGTTGTCTTATTAAATCTTCTGACTCTGAGAATTTAGGATATATTAGAGAAGCTGTTCTGGACGACTGGGATTCATCCATAAAAAAGGTGATGAAGAAATACGGAAATATTGAAATAATTATTCCGGGGCATGGTAATTTTGGAGATTCAGAGCTATTGCCACACACAATTGAATTAGTTGAAAAACAGAGATTAAAATAAACCACGAACGCCTAATATGCGGTCTTAGCCAATAAGGGTTTCAGTGGTTTGCGAAGCTCATCACCCGTATCAATCTGTTTCTCGGTTAATAGGAATGTAGTTTCGTAATTTATTATTGGCTATATCGCAATGTATTGGTATTCATTAGTGTACGATCCATCAATCAATCTAAGTCTATGAAAGTGCTGTTTTTTATTTTTTTTCTTATTCAAATGAGTAGTGTGGTTGCGCAAACGTCATTCATATCTGTTTGGAAGACTGATAACCCCGGCTCGTCAAAAGACAATCAAATTACTATACCAACTTGGGGTTCTGGTTATAGCTATACTGTTAATTGGGGTGATGGGACTTTGGATAAACAAGTTACCGGAAATATAACGCATTCATACCCATCAAAAGGGATTTATACTGTTTCAATAACTGGAGATTTTCCAACTATTTATTTTGGTTCAGGAGGTGATAATGACAAAATTTTAATGATTGAACAATGGGGAAGTGTTAAATGGAAAACTTTTTTCAGAGCTTTTTTTGGATGTAGTAACCTTAATATCTCAGCAACAGATGCACCTGACTTATCTGATGTAACAGATCTGAGTTTCATGTTTGTAGCTGCTTCTTCTTTAAATGCAAATATCAATCACTGGGATGTTAGCAATATTACCGATATGGAATCAATGTTTGATGAAGCTTCTTCATTTAACCAGTTGCTGAATTCATGGAACGTGGGAAATGTTAAAAATATGGCTAGAATGTTTCAGCGTGCAGAGTCATTTAACGGAAATATTTCAGCATGGGATGTCAGCCGTGTTACCAACATGCGAGCCATGTTCAGAGAGGCAAAAGTATTTAATCAAAATATATCAAATTGGGACGTCAGTAATGTTAGCAATTTTGGTTTTATGTTCTTTGAGGCAAAGAAATTCAATCAACCTATCATGGATTGGAATGTCAGCAATGCTGAAAATGTGGAGGCAATGTTTGATAAAGCAATTCTGTTCAATCAAAATATTAGTTCCTGGGATGTTAGTAAAGTAACTAATATGTCTTCCATGTTTGCAGGTGCAATTGCTTTTAATCAGCCAATAGGACAATGGAATGTAAGTGCAGTAAAAGATATGAACTATATGTTCTACAGAGCTAAAATGTTTAATCATCCGCTAGGCAGTTGGGTTGTGAGTAATGTTACTAATATGAGGGCTATGTTTTATTCAGCAGTGTCCTTTAACCAGCCAATAGAAAATTGGAATATGGCTAATGTGAAGGACATCGGATATATGTTCCGATTTGCCAGATCATTTAACCAACCGATTGGAAAATGGAACGTTGAGAATGTAGTTAAAATGGATGTAGCTTTTGAAGGAGCTCAGGCATTTAATCAACACATAAGTGAATGGGATGTGCGAAAAGTAGAATCCATGAAAAGAATGTTTTCAGGTGCATCTTCGTTTAATCAATCCTTAGGTAGGTGGGATATTCGTTCATTAAATGATGCTGAATATATGCTAAATAATACGAACCTGTCGATTGAAAATTATGACCATACGCTACTTAATTGGAGCCAACTGGAAAGTGTTCCAAGAAATATAATATTTGGAGCTGACGAATTAAAATTTTGTTCGAGTAGTTCTTCAAGAAAAAAAATGATAGATGAATTCAATTGGACTTTTGAAGGCGATGAAGAAGACTGTAGATAATAAAAAGAGAAAACGAAATGCCAACAAGCGTAAGTTCAATCGGATTAATTTGTTGTTTGCAAAAAGCCTCGGAAACAGCTACTTTTGAGATACTTGACAGGCTAAGCCGACAGAGCTTAACTGATCGTTGTGCGTTAGCTTAAAAAACAAAAAATATTAATATAAAACGATTACAATTTACAAGCATGATTACCCTTGTTATAGGAATAATCTGTATTTTATTGTGGCGATTTGTTTTGCCTGAACCATCAGACTGGCTTCTTTATGCCAAGTGACATTAATAAGCAAAGGTAAAAGTCAGGATTTAGGTTTGTTAATCTGTAAAACAGAGAGGGAAATCACCTTCAAAGTACAAAATGACAGTTGGTTTTCCTTTTTTTATTGACAGCAGGACATACCTTTCCCATTGCACTCCCAAAGGTGTTTATTATATTGAGATAGGTAGGTTAATGTTTATTGTTTTTTGTGTTTCAGGACTTCTCCTGATACTGGGTTTGAAAGAAGCTATGCGACGCATGGTATTGCACTTACATTCAGGGTGTTGGTTATGGGTATGGCCGTAAAGTATTATAAACAACTCTTGCCAGGGTATACCCTTTTTAGATTCAGGAGCAACGGCTTTTAATACTTTACGTATAATTTCCAGAGATTCCCTTTTTTTACAAGAACCCAATATGCCATATTTTCATAAAACCGGAGGGAAGTATGTGCATAGACAGCCTGCGCAAGAACTCAAAGTACGACAGATGCATCAAGCCTGAAATAGAGTTCTTGTAATTGATCCAAGAAAATCATGAACGCCTTATAGAAGATAATAATACGAGAATAAAACTTCATGTACGGTTTGATGAAGGGGGCGCTGATAGTCTGTTAATTATTGTTATTTTAGTCTCAATAATTAAAGTAGGCTATCAGGCTCTACTCTACT
>JBNKRV010000195.1:0-4740 GCA_050296935.1 Marinilabiliaceae bacterium
TTTTAAATATTCCAGTAGATGTTTCTAAATCAGATTCTAATGATCTTGAAAAGAAACAAACAAAAGAAAACTTTATGAAACGAAGATCAGCGAAGCTAATTATACAGATACAAGTAGAAAAGGATTTACAATTGAGCAAATACTAGCTATTATCAATACTAACATATAAAACACAAGCATGGCTAGGGTAAATAATTAGGTCACTCATGAGGAAGATTGAAATTTACCCTAGTGATCAGAGTTCTAATAAATTTTACACCTATGAAATTTCTCTTTATACTAGTATATATTACATTTTTTACTTTAATGTCATGTCAATTTAACAAGGCAGTATTTGTGAATGTCAGGCCCAGACATTTACAAATAGTTACTGATATAAATAATCGAACAGTTTATTATTATAAGAAATGTCTAATGGAAGGTAATTATAAATACAAAAGCAAATTTGGTGGCATATTAGGAAATTATACAATCCAGAGCTATTCGGATGGAGTTGAAAATGGAATGTATTTTGAATATAGGAAGGGTAGATTAGAGCATCAAGCACAATATTTGAATGGTTATAAAGATGGCACCGAAACATTCTATTTAAATGGAGTAAAAACTTCTTCATGGCCTTTTAAACTTGGGTTTTCAAATGGAGATATGATTCTTTATATGAATGAAGGTCTTGATACAGCTTATACCGTTCGGTATAGTTCAGATGCATTCGAAATGAATATTTATGTAGATAATTTAATTATAATGGAAAGCAATAGAATTAACCATATAAATCTAATCATGCAGCCCTGCATAATCAAAGCGGATGAATATCCACAACGTTATTATCTAAAAAGCGACAGCACTCTTATTTATGAATGTATCTGGCATCGTGTAGATTCTTGCTATCATACTAATAAACAATATGGTTATAAAGATTAAAGTAGTCAAGCATTGATGATGCGGCAAATGCTTATTGGAAAAAGAGTGCGGCACAAGGGGAATTTATGTTTTACTCTATTCCCGGCATTGAATCTTTACGTTCTGCCCATGTCTCAAATACCAGTAATCCGGGTTGGTCGGTAAACGGACAGGTATCTTGATAAGTTCCGTTACTGGATTAACCGCTCCCAAATGATGGATAACATTTCCAATAACCTTTCGGGATGGATGAAAGATTGTTACATCCAACAAAATTTATCAACCAGAATTGATATATAATTAGTTATTGTACTGTAATAAGAAAATAACCCTTTTATTGTTTTTTGGTCAATTAATAGTAACGTTAGTCAAAATAAACAGTACTTACAATTTGGCTATTAATCTATATTACAGACACATACTCCGTTTTAAGTTATGGCTACACTAATTCTAAGGTATAACAAGCTGTAGGAAAATCTTATTAGTTCATTAAATTTATACAAATGGAGAGAGCTACTTTCAAACTAATATTTCTGATGTAAAAAGAGCTCGTGAATAACACAACAAATCAAAATCAGGCTTGAATTATTTAATATACTAATAGTTACTTTACACAACTAACCTATGGAAACTTCTCAATTTAGAATCATAAAATATTCCCCTGAATATTATGATAAAATGATTGCCTTTAATAATAAGGTTTATAAACGAACCCAAAATGAAAAGTACTTTAGTCATAGGTTTATTAACCACCCATTAAGTAATAATCACCCTCATATTTTTCTTGCTACTCTGGATGATGAGATTGTTGGTCAAGAAGTATTTTTACCTTTAAAATTCCGGTCACAAAAAAGTACTTATTCCGGATATTGGGGTCAGGATATTGTTGCTTTGCCGGAAGTAAGAAATCTTGGAGTAGGTAAAGAGCTTGTTAAAACCAGTGACACAGTAGATAATATGTTTGTCATAGGTCTTACCCCTATTAGTTTAAAAATATATAAAAGGAAAGGTTATCATATATATGACTTTCAAAAATTAATAAAACTGCGTTCTGTATTCACACTAGCTAAGATATTCTATAAAATAAAAAGCAATAAAAATTTAATTTTTCCTGAAGAAATATCAATAAATAAGTCTTCATTTAAGAAACAAACATCAGCCCCCGAAATGAATTGCAATTATTGGAACGAAAACTACCTTGAATTCAGTCGGGATAAAGATTTTCTCAATTGGCGTTTTTTTGGCTTATATGATTATTTCCATTTTTATTTCAACAACTCCACTGAGTCTCCTATCTATTTTGTTTTAAAGGAGATCACATGGAAAAACATGAATTTTATTGCTCTCGTAGATTATCGATTAAAAATTGATAATAAAGATTCCCAGAGATTAATATTCCGGGCTTTAAATGCAATTGTAAATAAAACCGGAGCCAATGGAATAATTACAGGATGTTCAGATAAGAACCTATTAAAGGGATTCCACAAAAATGGCTTTTTTGATTTTGAAAGTAAAGGAGCGGTGATGACCAAACCAGGAGCTCCTGATTTATACCCGGAATTAAAAGAAAATAGAATTTTTGCAACTATGGCTGACACTGATTTTGAAAACTTATATAAGTTAGATGGTAATTTACACCATCGGATTTACAAAGGAGTGTTTAAAAAAATAAAAGCTTTTTTTCATTTAAAACATTAATATCTTTTCCCCGTTTCAGTTTCACTCATTTTTCTTTTTAATATCTGAATAAAAATTCAGTATTAAAGGACAATTGTATACAAATTACTTTGATAGATATGCGATATGAATGATCTTACCAGAAAAAGAATTAGTTGATCACTGCACCACACCGAACAATATTAGTAGTATTTAATTCTAATACTATGAATAGAAAATCATTTTTAAAGACCATAATGGTAGCAACATCAGCAACTTACGCAGGTATGAAAATCAATGCACTAAATAAAATAACGGAATCTTCCGGGCCTACATCAAAAATGCCGGTACTGTTTTCTGGCCATGGCAGCCCAATGAATGCTATTGAGGAGAATGAATTTGTACAAGGATTCCGGAGAGTCTCAAATGAGATAGAAACCCCCAAAGCGATCTTATGTATTTCTGCACATTGGGAAACTCAGGGTACAAGCGTTACAGCCATGTCTGCACCTCGTACCATTCATGATTTTGGAGGATTTCCGAAACAGCTTTACGAAGTGGAATATCCGGCTCCGGGAAATCCTGTACTGGCTAAAGAAACCCAGCATCTGATTCAAAGTTACAAGGTTCATCTGGATGATAAATGGGGACTGGATCATGGTGCCTGGTCGGTGATTAAACATATGTATCCCAATGCCAACATCCCTGTCATTCAATTAAGCCTGGATTACCGTAAAAGTCCTGCTGAACATTATGAGTTAGCAAAAGAATTGCAAAAACTTCGTGAGAGAGGCGTATTAATCGTAGGAAGTGGAAACGTAATACATAACCTCCGAATGATTGATTGGCAAAAACTGAATACCAACTATGCTTATGATTGGGCTAAAGAAGCCGGCAGTAGAATTAATCAATATATTTTAGATGGCAATCATCATGATTTAATCAATTATTCAAAGCAGGGAAGAGAATTTCAATTGTCAATACCCACACCTGAACATTTTTTGCCCTTATTATATATATTGGCGCTTCAGGATAATAAAGAAGACATTGTACTATTCAATGATCAACCTATTGGAGGATCACTTTCAATGACTTCAGTAAAAATCGGCTAAACTCAACTATCAGCTTCTGACCTATAGATAGCGATTTGTTTATACCTTAACCTTGCCAAAATTCTGTCGTGAAACCTCAATATCAGCCATATTGTTTTTAGCCCAGCCAACTATATTATGAAGATGAGGCAAAAGTGTTTTTCCCAGCGGGGTTAATGCATACTCAACTTTGGGAGGTACCTGAGCGTATACGGTTCGGTTAACCAGACCATCTTGTTCCAGTGATTTGAGAGTAACAGTAAGCATTTTCTGAGATATGGTTTTGATGTACTTATGAATCTCATTAAATCGTAAAATGGGTTCCTCATCCAGAAGTAGTAATACAAGAATTGACCATTTATCGCCTATCCGATCTACAACATTTCTTATCGGGCAAAGATCCGGATTACTATATTTTTCTAAAATTTTTTTATTCATAACTAACTGATTTTTAACATTACTTACTTTTTCGTAAGTATAATACTTTTTCGTAAGCTCTTGTATCGATGATACTTACTATTTACCTTTGACTTACCAAAGGTAAGTTATATACCAATAGAAATCAAGTACTAATTAAATAATTACTAAAATGAAAATAGCAATAACAGGAGCAACTGGTCAATTAGGAGGCCTGGTTGTAGATCAACTAAAAAAAAGAGTTTCAAATGAGAACATAGTAGCCTTGGTTCGGAATACAGAAAAGGCAGCTGCTTTAGGTGTTGAAGCACGTGAATTTGATTACTCCAAACCCGGAATATTAGAAGGAGCATTAGCTGGTATCGACAGACTATTGCTTATTTCAGGTAGTGAAATTGGTCAACGTACAATACAACACGCCAATGTAATTGATGCAGCCAAAAAAGCCGGTGTAAAATGGATTGTATATACAAGTCTGTTACACGCCGATAATACAACAATTAGTCTGGCAGGAGAGCATTTGGCCACAGAAAAAAAACTTCAGGATTCAGGAATTGACCATACTATTCTAAGAAATGCATGGTATACTGAAAATTATTCCGCTTCGGTACCCGGAGCTATAGCCGGCGGGGCATTTGTGGGTTGTGCAGGTCAAGGAAAAATTTCATCCGCAGCA
>JBNKRV010000196.1:0-1802 GCA_050296935.1 Marinilabiliaceae bacterium
GTAAATTATAGTATTTTTTGTTTGATGTATTTCCAGTTTGTCTACCATTGGTTACGAAGAGTTGGTTTGTTTTATTGCATCTTTAGCACTTTACTTACCTCATGTGTAAAAGAATCTCATCTTGAAGTTATGTCAGATTCTTTGGTAATTGCAAAAGTTTATCAGCCTGGTTCTGAAGTTGGAAAAGATGCTATCATCCAAAGTTTTTTACCTGACAGCAATTATTCTAATCTTGACTATTTATTAGCCTCGGCATGGACAAATGGTGGAAGCTTTAATACTTCAAGAACCCTTTTTGAATTCGATTTTTCAGATATCCCTTTCCAGACCCAAATTGATTCGGCTAAACTGTCATTATTTTGGACAAGTTCAGGAAATCTTACCGGCGAAAACGCATTTTCAATTTACAAAATCACTGAAAGCTGGCAGGAAAATTCTGTTACCTGGAATAATCAACCTGTAACAAGCGTTGAAAATATTGTAAATGTTTCAAAAAGTATATCAGAAGAACAATCTTATTTGAATATTGATGTTACAACCCTGGTTCAGGACATGATTAACAACCCGCTTGATAATCATGGCTTTATGCTGAAGCTAGATGAGGAATTCCCCTACAAATTAGTTATTGTAGCCTCAAGCAATCATCCTGATAAGGAAAAACACCCTAAACTGGTCGTATACTATTAACCAAATCAATGCTTTTTCATGAATTGAGAAACCTGGGGATATTAAGAAGAATAATTACTAAATTTGCAGCCAAAATTTCATTAATTATTAAGCCAGAATAAGCTAAGGACAACAAACCACTTTCCCTTTCAATCTTTAAAATATTAGATAATGAATAAATCAAAAGCGGTTTTATCTGTGATGTTATTAACATCATTGATTTTGATAAGTTTATTCTACTCTTGTCAAAAATATGGTAAAATTATAGCTATTCAAACAGGAAGTTCGACAAATATTGATGCTTCTGGTGTAGAATTAGAAGCAAGCGTGATTGATGTTGGTGAATCTGGGCTTGTTGAACATGGTTGGTGTATTGGAACCAACCCAAATCCCGATATAAATGACAAAAAAATAAATAATGGAATTAAAAAAAGATATGGCAACTATGTCAATGTAATTTCTGGCTTAGATTCTGAAACTGATTATATTGCAAGATCCTATGCCATAGGAGGGGGACAGATTGTTTATGGAAAAGAGGTTCTGTTTAGAACCAGTGCCTTAAATTTCATTTTTACCAATTCATGGGATAACAAGATAATTGGCAAAGGACGTACTTACCCAATAAACTGGTCTGCTAATATTAATGATAAATTAAAAATTGAAGTTTACAAAGCAGGTGAACTGGTAAAAGTAATTGCGAATGAAATTGAGAACAGTGGAAATTATGATTGGAAGGTTAGTAATGACTTTGTAGATGGCAATAACTACAAACTTGTAATATCTTCAACAGAAAATGAAAAATTAAGAACTGAAAGTAAAACATTTAGCATTTTAGATAGCTCTCCTCCATTTGTGGTATCAGGCGACATATCATCAATCAGTTATTTTACTGCAACAGCAGAGGGAAAAATTCAAAATTTTGGCACGGAAGAAAAAGCAATCCAGCATGGCCATTGCTGGAGCAAAAATGAAAACCCAACCATTGAAGATTCTAAAACAGAATTGGACGAAAAAGTTGTAACAGGCAATTATACAAGTAAATTAACCAATTTGGAAGAGAACACAACTTACTATGTAAGGGCTTATGCGAGTAATAGTGAAGGAATATGTTATGGTGAACAAAAAGAAATTACTAC
>JBNKRV010000197.1:0-4611 GCA_050296935.1 Marinilabiliaceae bacterium
GGAGACATTCTTCTTTAGGCTATTTAACACCTATGGAAATTGAAAATTATTATTTTAAAAACTTAGCAGCATGATAATCATGACAAGCAAATTATATTTATACAAGCTTAATTAATTGTTTACTTTTTTATAGGAATTCCATACTCCATTGTTTCACAATGTCAATCATTATCGCTCCAATCCCTTGATTCTGCCAATCTTGGTGAATTCCCATTCCAACAAATCCCGTATGACTTAGCATTTTTCGTTTATGTGAAGTCAGGTCAATATTTCCAATTATGAATCCATTGGCTTCAACAACAAGCAATAGATTATTTTCATTCTCTATGAATCCACGAATCCAATTTTCGTGTTCTGTAATTGTGGGATTAAATTCTTCTTCTGTCAATGGAATAAATCCATTTTTCATATACGATTTTGCACATTTTATTAATCCGTCTGCATCTTCAATTCTAGCTTCTCGAACTTCAATCAGATGTCCTTGTTTTGTGATATGTCTTGTAGATTCTATTTTCATCTTAGAATATTATAGTCTGGTAGTTTCGTCTTTTTTAATTAATGCTAACGTTTTATGGTATAGTGTCGTGCGGGATTACGAAGCGATTTCCTATCAGTTTACACCGACTTTTTTTACGAGCCACAAACGCTCGAAAACCTCTGAAACCCGCATGCACTATACCATGTATTGTGTGCTGCCCTTATTATTAGTCTCTAAATTTAATTCTTTTTTATCAATGTTCGAATCTAACCGTGTGGAAGGGCTTGAATACTCTTTGCCATGCTTTGGTTTTTGTGTATGGCTTGTGTGGCTTGGCAATGTGTATTCAAGCGAAGGGAAGGAGTTCATCTGTCCATCCATTCTTTAAAATCCGAAACACGTTCTCTGCTTACAATAATATCTTCTTTTTCAGTCCAGTCTTTTAGTACAATTTTTAATCTATTCGATGAATAGGCAAAAATATCCTGAATTGCGGAATAATTAATTATAAAATTCCTGTTAATCCTGAAGAATGATTTTAAATCAATTAGTTGCTCGATTTTATCAAGGGAATAATCAATGGGATAATTTTTCCCATTATCTACATGAATAAAATTACATCTCTCCTTTATGTAAAAACAATTAATTTTTGATGTCTGTACCGACTTGTAATGCTCTCCAATTTTAATTAAAAATCTTTCTTTTGTGTTAGGTTGTAACTGATTTATAATTGATTCAAACTTTACATAGTCATTTTGTTTATAATGTGTATCAAATTTGTCAATTGCATTTTTAAGTTCATCCGAATCAATTGGTTTTAAGAGGTAATCGACACTGTTAACCTTGAATGCCTTTAATGTATATTTATCATATGCCGTTGTGAAAATTATGGGCGTCTGAATCGGTTTGTTTTCAAATATTTCAAAACAGACACCATCTTCAAGTTGAATGTCCATAAATATTAAGTCGGGTTTCGGATTATGCAAAAACCAATTTATTGATTGTTCAACTGATTTTAGAACATCAATTATCTCAATATCTGGATTTAATTCTTCCAGCAATCGCATTAACTTTTGCGAGGCTGGTTTTTCATCTTCTATTATTAACACTTTCATCCTTACGACTTAATACCAGGGATTTTTACAATAAACTGATTGTTATCTTCTTCAATGATTAAATCTTTGTCAAGAATAAGCCTTACTCTTTCTTTTAAGTTTAATAACCCTGTTTTTGATGTATTTTCTAAAATATTCTTTCTCTGTATATTATTAGAAACTACAATATTATCATTGCTCCTTTCTATTCGGATTTTTAATGGCATTTTTTCTGACCTTGAATTGTGCTTAAGTGCATTTTCAACCAAAATCTGTAAAGATATGGGTACAACTTTGAATTTATCAGCATCTTGAAAATCAATTTCCAACACAACTTTATCATTATCACGAATTTTCTGAATGTCAAAATACTGTTTTACAAATTCAATCTCTTTGTCTAAAGACACTAAATCCATTTCTTCATTTTCTAAAATGTACCTGTATATCTTGGATAGCTTTTGAATGTAATTGTCCGCTTTTTTAGAGTCTTCATACACTATTTCAGAAAGCGTATTCAAACTGTTAAATAAAAAATGGGGATTAACTTGAGATTTAAGATTTTGATATTTATATTTCAAGTTCTCCACTATTAATTGTTGTTCCCGTTCTATCGCTTTACGCCAAATGATATAAAAAAAGAAGGCTGAGCTTAATAATATCCAAACAGAGAACTGTTTTATAGCACTGCTTAATTCTACTTTAAATAAATGATTAATAAAGTTAGACGTGTCAAGTCCTTTTATTAAATAGAATGAGTAAACGCCAATACTTACAATTGCTAAAGCAATTATTAGAGAAAGAATAACAAACAATAGAAAAGCTGGTATAATTTTCTTTTGAGTTTCTATCGTTGATTTATTAGAGAATTTATTCAGCGTAGCATAACCAACATACCCAAGGATGAAGATGTTTAGAAATACAATTACACCGTAAACAATTGTTTCAGTTTTAAATGGATTTCCTGTTTGAATCCATTTGAAAATTAGTGAAAACAATATACTAAAAGCGATTGCTATGGCAAATACTGCTACCTTATTTCTTTTTGTAGTACCCTTCATCGTTATAATTATTTTGTTTTCGCTAATTCAATTTTTCTTACAGTATAACCTAAAATAATATTAGGTTGACCTTTAATAGTAACATCAGTAATAACATCTTCCGATAAATTTGCATACTCAATTTGCTTATCACTTAATGAAACATATACCTCTCCCCAATAATGACTTCTTCCTTTCATTTTGATATTTTCAAGCTTCAAACTAAGTTTGCCATTCATTTGAGAGTATTTTATAATTGCACAAAGCTCATTATTTACTTTAGTAATTCCAATCCATGTAAGCTTAAACTCCTTATTCTCAAATGTTCCGTCTTTAGCCATTTCAACTTCTGAATTCAAAACGTGATTACAAAATTCCTTATTTAGCTCCAATGAATCCCAATACGCATAAGCAAATATCTCAAAACCAAACATATCCCAAACTAGGTTTTTTAGTCTAAAGTCAATTTGAGGTATCTGAGAAAATGTTTCCTCGTTTAATATTTTTTCAGATTGCATGTATTTAAAATTCTCAAAATAAGATTGGTTTTGTCCTTTTGGGAAAGGAGTATCCAAATCACTTATTTGTGAAATATACACATTGTTCCATTTTACAGAATCACCACTAAGATAACAAGTAAAATCCCCAATTATCCTTGCTTTTCTTAGGAAGTTCGCCTGCAAGTCATAATCATAGTAGTCCGTTGTCATAGTGTAGGATTGAGGCTTCGACTTATCAATTTCAATGTTTTTTGGTAATTGGTTTAAAATTTCCATATCGACAACTTGCCCTAAAACGGTTTTTCCCATGCTCCATAAAACTAAACTCGTAATAATCAATCTTGTTTTCATGCTTTACTTTTTAATGAACTAATAATTAGCAAAGTAACAGGATGAAGAACTCATTTATAAATATTTGTTGCAGAGTCGGTACATTATTGTTTTGAATTGTCCATAATTCCGTTTGAATCGTGCGATGGGTAAAAAAGCATGTGTTTGGCAGCCGATGGGACGGATGCAGGGATGGGGCTGGCAAACTCTTGCTTTTGTGCGGTGGCATCTCGTTTTCTTATCAATCGGTTAATTTTTGCACTCAGGCGGTGTCTGCCAGGGTTGCACACAACAGTGGCAATAAATTTTCGGGTGGCTATAAAAAATGCATTCCCTTCTGCCATTACTAACTGCCTAGAAATTGCAAAACTTTCAAATTACAAAAAATTGCCACCTGAAATTTATTGCGTGTTGGTGGTATGTTATTTGTTCTCTTCATAAACTTTAACTGCATTATTAAATAAGTTTGCACATTTTAATCCATAATCAAAATATACTTCATCATTAAAATCAATTAAAAATATATTATTAAAATGCATATTAGCTTTGATTGAAGGTAATTCTACTAAAGCATTTTTATCTATATCATAATGATTCCAATTGCCAATATAACTATCAGTTAATAAATTGACACTTGATTCTCCACTTCCTTCGTTTGCAGCATTTCCGTATTCATATCTACTCATTCCAATTAGCTGAATTTTCTTTTGATTTTTATTATATCTAAATTGATTGGAGTAACCTGAACGCATCCAATCATTATTAAAGTAAAAACCATTTTTCGCATCTTTAATAGATGAATTTTCATTTAACATATCAATTGCCTTACTTTCTTCTCTTTTGAAATTTTTAGACGATAAAATGCATGCTATTTTGGATTGTTCTATGTCTAGATAAACAGTGTCAATTTTTCCATCAAAATCAAGGTCTTTATGTATTTCTTTTTGAGCATAAGTATTTGTAAAAACACAAAGCAATAATAAAGATGTGATTCTAAATATAAGCATTATATTATTTTGTTTAATTACCACGTAGAGTAGAGCCTGATAGCCTACTTTAATTATTGAGACTAAAATAACAATAATTAATAGACTATCAGCGCCCCCTTCATCAAACCGTACATGAAGTTTTATTCTCGTATTATTATCTTCTATAAGGCGTTCATGATTTTC
>JBNKRV010000198.1:0-2928 GCA_050296935.1 Marinilabiliaceae bacterium
GCACCAGGGTTTATGGAATGATTTAAATATGGATTATCAGAATATGGGATTTCGCAATCCTTTGCGAAAGCAACTGACGAATGTAGAAGCACCATCAATGCGGTTAGATAGATTTTATCCATTTTCACATTCCTATGTGGTATAACGCCACGCTCTACTAAAATTTTAGAGTGACAGCGAACAAATTATCCGTAGAAGCGACATGTTACATTTCTGCTCTAGTTGTCAAAATATTGAGAAGTAAATAGCAACATTGTGATGCATAAAACAATATACAAAATTGCTTCAAGTAATTGCAATGCCCCCTTTTTAAATTCTCTACTCGTATAGCAATAAACAAGAATAGTACGTAACTCAGGATCAGCCTTAGACTTGACAATCAAAAAAACTTGATCCTATTATTTGTACTGCCACTGCGAATTATAATATTTAAAAAAAATCTAATTTAGATGATAGACAGGCGTCTTACAATTAGCAAAACCGCGTAGATAAGAAAATCCTATAAGCTTTTTAGCGTATGACATACATGCTCATTTCTACTATACCCCAAAGAAAACCATGTCTTTTCTTTTTAATCTATAAAACGCTAATGTAGTAATGGACCAGCAAAATGGGCGATGTAATAAGGATACTTATTGTTGACTATCATATTCTTGTCAGATCATCGTATACCGGGTCGGACCTAAAAAAGCTATTGTTTAAACAGACATTTCATCTCAAAACAGTAGGCTATACAGGCTTAAACCATCCATTTGACTATCAAAATCACCCCGCTAACTCATTGGCATTTCTCGAAGCATATGCTTTCGTCGATTACTGCTTTAATCAGCTCCAAAAGCAACCCCGTAAAAAAAATCAATTTGCTTTGGGTATTGTCTTCTTTCTTAAAGTTTGAATTTTCCCTATTAAATTGATCCTTTAAGGTAAAAATCGCAGGTTTAAATGAGCGATATATTCTTAGGGAACCTCTGATTAATTCAGAGCTTCCTTAGAATCAAGGGGTTACTTAGTTCCGACTCGGTTTTATAGTTCGTTGTCAATTCTTATACCTAGGAACTCACTTCTTTTTTAGCTTGTGTAGGAATAACCCTACAATTATGATCGTTTCTTGCTTATTATAAATAAGTGCTGCCTTTAGTACTATTGCGCCCCTTTTGTAGTACATAAATCAAAATATTATGCTAAAAGTCCTTTCTTCGTTAATTTTAATAATCTCAATAATTTTACAGGCATCATGTCAAACCGTACCACTAGAGGGTCAACTAAAGGAACCAACTAGTCTAGTAGTATCTATACCTAAAAAGAGTCTGGATCTAAAATTTGTAAATGGTTATAAACAGGTAAAACAGAGTCAGTATTATTACGAGTCATCCCGTTGGATAAATAAAAAAGGAACCATCGATTTCTTTGTTTCCTATACCTACCTTTTAAGTAATTATATATTTCTTAACGAATCAACGGTTGAAGATTTAATTCAAGAATCTTTTGAAGATAGGGTTTTATCAACAGGAAAAGAAAAAACTATAACCAAGGTTATTAATAAAACGCCTAAAAAAGTAGAATATATTTCCATTGTTCCATTTACTTTGGAAAATGCCAATTGCCATTACTTTCGAAGATATCGAAATTTTACAGGCCTATCTTATGACTATGTTTCCGGAGGTGCCTCAATATTCGATGTGAAGGGAGATGCAAAAATTACTGGTTATCTATGCAATTATGGCTCCACTTCGTTATCCGACGTTGTTCTGTATGGTTTTATTGGTGATATCAAAGCAGGTAAAATTTCAATCAATCCTCACCTAAAAGAATTAAAGAACATAAATGATGACCAGAAAAGCTAGTGGGGTAATCTTATTCTTAACTTCATTTCTAATTACTTCTTGCGCTACTCACGATTTCAAGAGTGTATATCAACACAAAGTAAATCTTAGGGTTACAGCTGAATTATCTAGAAATGCTGTAGAAAAAGAACTTCAAGTTAATCTTAACCATGTGCGTTGGGAGCTGGCCGATAAATACCGGCTAAAACGTCTTACCTATAAAGATGCGCACGACGAATATAAAATGATGATTAATCATCCATTTTATGCACGGATTTTATCCGATGCCTCCTCAGCGGCTTCATCGGAAAATGTTCTTGGTAAGTATAAAGATAATATAAAAACAATTTTTATTAATCCTGAAGAACTTGAAATCGCTTATTCTTATGATTTAAAAGATCCTGATGTTGCTAAACAAATTTACCAGGCTCTATTTATTCATGAATTTGTTCATGCAGCTGATTTTGAAAAATTTCCAGCCGACATGAGTGATGACATTTATCGACCCGGGCAAAGTGAATTACTCAGCGCTTTACTAGAAGGAAATTCTGAATATCTCACTGAAAAGCTATGTAAAGAATATGGATGTGAAGAAGGCTATGAAATCCTGGATAAAGGATCAAAACAAAAGCATGAAAAAAACGATAATGAAAGTACGTCTAAGAAAAAATTATCTAAGTTATATAAACAGGAACTGCGATTTAAATATCATATAGGCAAGAAATATATTGCAGAAAAATATAAAAAGTCTCAAGGAATAGATCCTATGCCGCGTAGATTATCTGAGTTATCTAACTCAGCAATGCTTATCTTATATCCCGATAATAAAGACCTTGTTAACAACTCATTTAAAACTGCAGATCAAATGATGGCTGGACTATCGACCCTGAAAAATGAATTTTCGGATGAGGAATATATATATCATTTTAATGTATATTCACCGCCGAGGGTGTTAGCAGCTATCAAATCATTAACTGGTATAAAAGTGACTTATCCAAAAAAATCGCCACCATATTATCAGTCACTGACACTTAAGCTTTTCAATCTCTCTGATGAAAATTATTATGACTTTGATGATTATTCTTTCTTTATTCTCTTATTAGAT
>JBNKRV010000199.1:0-5806 GCA_050296935.1 Marinilabiliaceae bacterium
TGGAAACTTTATGATAGGACACATTGAACTCGCAAAATGCTCGTTTCATAATTTTCAGTTGAATCTCACTATTTATAGGCGGTCTGAAACAACGTTCTATCGAATACCTATATAATCTTGATTATATGAGATAAATCCAAAATTTTATGTCGAACTCAGGTTAGTACAATTCATATCGCCTCACAGTAAAAAACACAACAAAAAAACCTCCGGATAATCCGGAGTTTTTTTAACCTTTGATATATATTTTTTTTAAATCAATCCTTTATCTTTTAATAATCCACTCATTTCGTGCTGAACTTCCTTAGCAGCTTCACCGGCTTTTATTGCAAAATCCTTTTCTGCACTTGCATAAATAATACCTCGCGAAGAATTCACTAATAATCCACATTTATCATTCAATCCATTTTCAGCAACTTCCTGTAAACTACCTCCTTGAGCTCCAACACCTGGAACTAATAAAAAGTGATTTGGAATAATATCTCTGATTTCCTTTAACTTCTCAGCTTTGGTAGCACCGACTACGTACATTAGGTTATCCTCCGTACCCCAGTCTTTCGACTTTTTAATTACTTTTTCAAAAAGTTTCTCATCATTTTCAGTCACATACTGAAAATCAGCAGCTCCCTTATTAGATGTTAAAGCTAATAATATCACCCACTTATCAACGTATGTCATAAAAGGCTTTACTGAATCCTCCCCCATATACGGAGCAACCGTTACAGAATCAAAATCCATGGTGTCGAAAAAGGCCTTTGCATACATATTTGATGTATTCCCGATATCCCCTCTTTTAGCATCTGCAATAATGAAAATATCAGGATAGTTATATCGGATATAATTGACTGTTTTCTCAAGACTATTCCATCCGGAAACCCCCATACTCTCGTAAAAAGCCAAATTAGGTTTATATGCAACAGTATATTCTTGTGTTGCATCTATAACCTCTTTGTTAAATGCAAAAAGCGGATCTGTAGTTTCTAATAAAAAACGCGGAATTTTATTTATGTCGGTATCCAGTCCTACACATAAGAAACTTTCCTTTTTCTTAATATTTTCAAATAATTCCTGAGAAGTCATATCTTATAATTTAGTAATATCTACAATAACCTGAATTACAATTCACTCGCTTTTAAACGCTCGGCATTTTCCTCTACAATTAACCGATCAATTACCCCTTGCAAATCACCATCCATTACTGCGGGTAAATTATACAATGTAAAGTTAACACGATGGTCTGTAACCCTACCTTGGGGATAATTGTAGGTACGTATTTTCGCTGAACGGTCGCCTGTTGACACCATTGTTTTTCTTTTAGAAGAAATGGCATCCAGATATTTCTGATATTCGAGGTTATATAATCGTGTCCTCAATTCAACCATAGCCTTATCAAGGTTTTTAAGCTGTGATTTCTGATCCTGACATGTTACAACAATCCCTGAAGGAATGTGAGTTAAACGAATAGCAGAATAAGTTGTATTTACCGACTGTCCACCAGGACCTGAAGAACAATAGGTATCTTTACGAATATCCTCTTGCCTTAAATCGATATCAAACTCCTCGGCTTCAGGCAAAACCGCTACTGATGCAGCCGATGTATGCACACGACCTTGAGTTTCCGTTTGCGGAACACGTTGTACCCGATGAACACCCGATTCATATTTAAGAATACCATAAACACCATCGCCAGTAACATTAAACACAACCTCCTTATAACCACCAGATGTACCTTCACTCATATGAGTTACATCCACTTTCCAACCTTTTTTCTCGCAATATTTCGTGTACATACGAAATAAATCACCTGCAAAGATACTCGCCTCATCACCGCCGGTACCAGCTCTGACTTCAACCACACAGTTTTTACCATCTTCAGGATCGGCAGGTATGAGCAGCAACTTAATTTCCTCTTCCATTTCCGGAAGTTTTTCTTCAAGTTCCTCAAGCTCCATCTTTGCCATTTCTCTCATCTCTGCATCATCCTCTTCCTTCAAAATTGTTTTGGCTTCCTTAATGGTATCTAATGCAGCTTTATATGTATCGTGAGCAACTACTACCCGCTCCAACTCTTTATATTCCTTATTGAGCTTGATATATTTCTTGGTATCTGCAATCACTTCCGGATCAGTAATCTGTTCAGATACTTCCTGAAATTTGATCACAACACCACCCAACATGTCTAACAATTTATTTTGGCTCATTCTGTTTCTTTATTTATTATAACACTTTAATTTAGATTTATTCAATATGCAATACAGATGGGGATCATTTCACCACCTATTCATTAATAACCATTTATATAAATCCGGATAAAAGCATTGTTAAAATAATTTTATTATTGAATTAGTAACCTGTGTTCGATTAAAATTTAATATCAAACTCAGGTTAGTAGGTAAATGTTCCAAACTCACTATTGATAGTAAGTTCTTTTTTATCACTTTCTTCACATCTCCCTACTATTTGAGCATCAATATTAAACGATTTGCTTATCTCAATTAAATCGCTTGCAATTTCCTCTGGAACATACAGCTCCATTCGATGACCCATATTAAAAACTTTATACATTTCCTGCCAGTCGGTACCGGATTGCTCCTGTATTGTTTTAAACAATGGAGGAACCGGAAACATATTATCTTTAATAACATGCAGATTATCGACAAAATGAAGCACTTTTGTTTGAGCACCTCCGGAACAATGAACCATACCATGAATCTGAGAACGGTATTTATCCAGCATTTTTTTAATTACAGGTGCATATGTTCGCGTTGGTGATAACACCAATTTACCCGCATCAATATCCACACCTTGTATGGCATCCGTTAACTTAAGCCCTCCTGAATAAACTAAATCTGAAGGAACAGTCGGATCAAAACTTTCAGGGTATTTCTCAGCTAAATAATTAGCAAAAACATCATGACGGGCAGAAGTTAATCCATTACTTCCCATTCCGCCATTGTATTCCTTTTCATAACTGGCAGTTCCGGATGAAGATAAACCTACGATTACATCTCCCGGTTTAATATTATGATTACAAATCACATCTGAACGTTTCATTCTGCAAGTTACCGTAGAATCTACAATGATTGTTCGAACCAAATCTCCTACATCTGCAGTTTCCCCTCCAGTTGAATAAATAGAGATTCCCATTTCACGCAATTCTGATAACAATTCTTCCGTACCATTAATAATGGCTGAAATTACGTCTCCAGGCACCAGATTTTTATTTCTACCGATGGTTGATGACACTAAAATATTATCGGTTGCTCCCACACATAATAAATCGTCCAGATTCATTATTAACGCATCCTGTGCAATTCCCTTCCAAACCGAAATATCTCCTGTTTCTTTCCAATACAAATAGGCCAGCGAGGATTTTGTTCCTGCGCCATCAGCATGCATTATATTGCAATAAGCTTCATCTCCACATAAAATATCGGGAATAATTTTACAGAATGCTTTGGGATATAATCCCTTATCAATATTTTTTATGGCGTTGTGTACATCTTCTTTGGATGCAGAAACCCCTCTTTGATTGTACCTTGAATCAGAGCTCACAGAATTGTTTTTTTATGAATTTCGGAGTACAAAAGTAATATAAATTTATCAGATAGAAGAATTCCGCCACGAGTTACCCTGTGGCAAAAATATGTTTTTCATTATTTGTTGTCTGACCGGGAGTTGTATTTACTAAATAATCAGGCGAAAAACCATATTAAATCATCTATTCGATTACTTTTTTCATCGGTTTTTCCATTTCTACTTCAAATTCATAATCCTTATCATCAGTTTCACCTGAGGTAGAAAATTTTACTTTTTGATTTAAATACCCTTTTGCAGCCACAAGAAAAACATAATCTGTGTCAGGTTTCAATTTCACTTTAAACGTTCCATCCGCTGGTGCATTTATTTTTAAGGTAGTACCATCACTCCCTATTAACCGCAAATAGGCTCCCTGAACCACTTCCCCATTTTTGTTGAATATTTTACCGTTTAGTGAAAAATTAAGTTTAGGAAGTATAAAACTATACAAATTATCAATCCCCTTGGAGCTACCTCTGGATGAAGAAAAAATACCTTCTTCGCTATCACCCTTAAAGACAATACCAAAATCATCAGACGAACTATTAATCGGGGCTCCCATATTTACAACTTGCCATTCTCCATCCTCAACCTTACTGGCCTTAAAAATATCCAACCCCCCAAAACCAATATGTGTATCGGAGCTAAAGTACAATACTCCATCTTCCCGCACATATGGAAACATTTCATCTCCAGGTGTATTTATTGCTGATCCCATATTTACAGCCTCTCCCCAGCCTTGTCCTGTTTTCTCGGCATACCAGATATCCTTACCACCAAAGCCGCCATCTCTGTCGCTAACAAAATACAATATTTCACCATCCGGAGCTATGGCTGGATGCGCCACAACCATACTATCCTCCCCTATTGTTATGGGCGAGGGTTCTGACCACTTACCACCAGTTCTTGAGCTGGTTAATATCTCAGCTCCCATGGGTTTGGCATCATCATATTTACATCGTGTATAGTACAACATTTTACCATCAGCACTAACACAAGGCACTCCATCATCAACTTCTGATAAATTAATGGGCTCCTCAAAAGCTTCTGGCTCCGACCACTCTCCTTTGGCATCAATCTTCGAGAAATAAAGAGAGGAGGTTCCCTGACCTGTGATTCTGTTTTTTCTCTTCTTTTTAGCTTCTGTACGCATAGAAGAAAATATGACATAATCATATTCATCTCCCACAAAAGCAGGCGAAAAGTCACTGAATTTACTATTTAAACGTTTTAACTTATCTATCTGATATCTTTTTTCCTTCGGATCTTTTTGCAACATCATGCAGGATGCCAAACCTCTTTGAGCCCTGATATCTGCCGGAACTTCTTCTAAATACGCTTCGTATTCGGGAATCGCCTTATCAAGCTTTTCTGCCTTAAGATAACTTTCTGCCATATAATACCGTGCTTGTCTTTCCGGGTATTTATAGCGAACAGCCTTTGAATAGGCAGATGCGGCTTTGGTTGGCTTATTGGTTATCCGGTAACATTCTCCCATATAGTAGGAATATTCACCTTTGGAATATCGGTTTTTTTCTTTTGAGTACGCTCGTTTGTATAACTCTGCTGCCCTGGTATACTCCCCTATTTCAAAAGCTTTTTGAGCTTGCGAAACCCGTTTCCCACCAGAGCAACCATTCAATAAGACAATAACGAAAAATATAAAAATGGTATATATATATATTAAATAACTCTTCATACTTAAATTTTACTTGAGAATGTAAAAATAGATAAATATAATAAGGTATAAAAACGATTAATACCTTGGTTTATTATATACCTGAGTTCGATATAAAATTAATGGCTCAAATCGCTTATAAATATTGAGTTTTAAGGAATGTTTGCGAAAGTATAGCGGGCTATGGCAAGCAAATATGACGCAGAAAATCGGTATTTATAAGTGACATTCATAGCTTTTCAGTAAATAATCGATTTACCGCTCTAAATTTTATCACCATAGCTCGCTATGTCTCAAAAATTTACATTGTAAATCAATCATTTACTGAATTTTGAGCTCGCTAATTTTATATCGAACTCAGGTTATATGGTAATTTAAAATAGTTTTTAGTATGAAACTCCCTTTGACATTAATCCGCAATATGCAAAAGAAATCCGGTTTTCAGAACAATAATTCTTCAGGGAAACACAGGATACCAATAAAAAAGGCCATCTCAATAGAGACAGCCTGATTTTATAATATTCAATAAGAAAATTACTTTACTTCTTC
>JBNKRV010000200.1:0-10635 GCA_050296935.1 Marinilabiliaceae bacterium
GGGAACCACTATTACAGTGGATAGACTTGAAAAGAGTGGCTATATCAGCCTTTCTAAAATGTATCAACAAATGTCCAGTAATCTTTTTTATAAATCGAATTCCTTATTAACTTCGTTGACCTATCGATTCCCCATGGTGTAGAGAATCGCCTGGTATGTTCCTGAATTTGGAAAATATAAATGAAAGGAAGGAGCGAAGATCGCGTATGCCAGGTGCTGTGAGAGCTTCTCCACCAGGCTTTTGCCTGTTGGCTGGCTACGATTACCAACCGTTATTGTATCATTTTAGTTAAATCTATTCCTGTAATATTCTCAAAAACAAATTTTATCGTTTCTGAATCAATTTTCCCTGCTCCGAAACTCACTAATTGTCCAATGAGTATTAAACCTAAATCCTTTTTACTGACCTTTTTCCCTTTCTCTTTCAAGTTCTCAATCTCTTCAAATAGAATTTCTTGTCCCATTCCAAGTTTTTCCAATTCACTGAGAACTTTATCAATTCTTTCATTAAGTTCAATTAATTCTTTAAGACTATAATCAGTATCAGTACCAAGTGAACTTGACGATGAAATGGTTGAGAAAGATGAAAATAGATTTTGTTGTCTCTCTAACTCTGTATTAAGTGAGCGAACATGATTTAATTCTTGACGATTAAATGACTCTTTTTCTCTCAAATGTGCTTTTTCTGTATCTCTTCGTTTTTTATCTTCCTGCTCAAGTGCTTTTTTAAGATTTTCTTGGTTTCTTGACAGGTCTTTCCTCTTTGTTGCAAGTTGTTTCTCAAAATCACCTATTTTGCTTTCAATTCTAACAAGTTCTTTTTGTTTTGATTGAACCTGTCGTTGATAGCTTTGTGCAGTACTTAAGCTACTTGTGCTTAACATTCTTTTATTTAAATCTGAAATCTTTCCACTTAAATCAACTTGCTTTTTCCTTTCAGCATTTTGTTTTTTCAATAAATCTGCAATCTGTTGATTTAAGCGATTGATATTATTCTGATATGATGAAACTGACATAAAACGTTTATTCTTTAAGTTTGTTATTCAATAAATTAACCACTTCCTCTGAATTACTTTGACGATAATCCACATATCCAATAGTCTCATTTAGACCTGGTATTTCAGTGTCATCCAATTTGAGAGGCAATATGTATTCTTTGTTTTGGCTAAAAGCTCTTGCTTGTGCAGCTTTTCTTTCATGATTAGTCCATTGTTTGTCTCTGTACTTCTCTGAAATAATCATTAGACAGAATTTCGCTTTGTTTTTGTACACATCATTTAGATGTACATAAAGGTCTTTTCCCCATAGTGTTGCTTTTTCATAAGAATCATAGAATACATTAATCCCTTGTGATTTTAATTTTTCCGCAATTGATTCTGCAACTTCTCTATCTTCTCCAGCAAATGAAATTGCAATATCATATTCGGTTGTTGTCTGTTTATCTGAATCTGCTAATGGATTTGTAATTGTTGAAGATTTCTCAATTTTTCTATATTTTGCATTCTCTGACAACTCCAATCTAATAAAATATAGTCTTTTATTAAGTTCTAATAATCGGTGTTGGAATAGTTCTGGATTATCTACATATCTTACAGGCTGCATTGCTTTTGAAATAAACGTGAGGATATTATTTGAACATTTATGTTTATTCTGATAATGTGCAAATGCATTAAATAACCTTTTCCACTTCGTCATAGTTGGGTCAGTATCCTGCATTTGTGATTCAGCAAGTAACCTGCCTATCTCGGTTCCAGTCAAACCAGTCCCTGTATTAGCAATTACTCGACAAATATTTTCAAGAACTTCACTTGGTATTGCAGGGATTTTTTCCATAACAGTTGTCTATTTTAAGGTTAAAATTTTGTCAAATTATCAATTTCAATCAGTATGCACTATCGCTTCTTTAATGTTTGTCAAATACCTACATCCTCATTGTGTTTATATGCATATATGGCAGCATAATAACAATGTCTAAATAATATAATATGTTTAGTCGTTTCGCAAGTCGAATTTAGCAATTATTTTTTTCTATAAAAAATCGGAAGGAAATTGTTTTTTTGGATATATGTGCAAAGAAACACGTTGTAAATAAAGTGAAAAACCAACTAACAGATCCAGTCATAAAGCTCAGGGAAGCCGTCTGGTATGTTCCTGAATTTGGAAAGTCCAGTGGACTTTATAAATGAAAGGAAGGAACGAAGATCGCGTATGTTAGGTGTTAATGGTGTGCGAATAGCAGAAGAATCACCTGTTGTTGAAAAAGCTGTTTCATTAAAAAAATACTGAGTTTCCAATTCAAAAGACAGGTAAATCAAGTAAATAAGTGATAGCGTTTTTTACTCCATGCATTCCTGATGTGTTACTTCCAGATGATTCTGCACATATTTTAGGAGCTACCCCTTCAGAATCTGAATATTCAAGGTTTTGAAAAGAAATTGATATATAATCATTGCTCCGCAATCAAATAACATTTAATGCCAATATTTCAATTAGCGTATATGAGGATTGGGATTTTGAGCCACAAAGCTGTAGTTGGGCTTTATAGGTGAATGCTAAATAATCATAAGAATTAGTATATTGATGAGTTGTGTTTGTCTATTGGTCTGAAAAGTAGTGAGATAAAGGCAGTTGCGAAAGTATATGTGTTTGTTTAAAAATGGATAAACAACATTGTAGATACTTATTGCATACATAAAGGGGATACTGGTAAGGAATTTACATTTTAGTTTTGGAATCAGTTAATGGCTTGAATCGGAAATCCAGTTTTAATCCTATGAACACCCATCTGCTTTAGCGTATAAAGGAATCAAGGGTAATGGAGCAGATGGAGATTGTAGAACCGATTGATATGAGAGATCTAAGCATAAATGATTTGTAATAAAAATCATTTCAAAGCTATAAGTCATATGATGAAGAATAACCGGTTGGTAAATAATGTTTTACCCGGAAAAATGAAATGGCAAATTAAGTAAGTTTATTTAAATATCAGTAATTGATGAGGATTTCAGTTGGAATCACTTTTTCTCTTTGTTAAAAATAATTAGTAATATTTTGTAAATGCAAAAATGAATAATATGAGAGTTTTATACATGTTAACATTAGTGGCATCAATAATGATGTCGTGTACCACTAAGGTTGTAACCAAAAAAATAGCCTTGAATTCGTTAGGGTATTTGCCAGGCGAATCAAAAGTTGCCTCGCTGGCAGCTTCCGGACAACAGGAGTTTACCATAAGGCAGGTTAAGGATAATAATGTTGTATTTGAAGGAACAACCACCAAACCTATGTTTCAGAAGGATGTAGGAGATAGTGTGGTTTATGCTGATTTTTCTCCCTTAAAGACCGTTGGTGATTATTATCTGGAAACAGAAGATCATCAGAAATCAGTAAGTTTTAAAATTAATGAAGATGTGTATGCCAATGCATTTTATACGGCAACCAGAGCCATGTATTTATGGCGGTGTGGTACAAGTGTGGATGGCGAATGCAATGGCATAAAATACCATCAGGAGGCGTGTCACCTGGATGATGGTCATCTGGATTATATCGGACAGGCCGGACAAAAAAAAGATGGAACCGGAGGCTGGCACGATGCAGGTGATTATGGAAAATATACCGTAAATGCGGGTGTTAGTGTAGGCGTTATGTTAATGGCCTGGGAGAATTATCAGGCTTCTGTTGGCGAGGTTTCATTAGATTTGCCCGGTCAGAGTGGTTTGCCTGATTTTTTGAAGGAGATCAAATATGAAACTGACTGGCTTTTGAAAATGCAGTATGACGATGGCTCCGGAAGAGTATCGCATAAATTAACCCGTTTAAATTTTAGCGGTTTCATTTTGCCGGACAAAGACAAGGAACCTCGTTACTTTTCAGAATGGAGTAGTAGTGCCACTGCTGATTTTGTTGCTGTAATGGCCATGGCAGCACGCAATTTCCAGCCATATGACAGTGCGTATGCCCAAACTTGTTTGAAGGCGGCAGAAAGGAGTTATGATTTTTTAGCCCGGAACTTAGCATATAAGCGTTTCGGGCAGGAAGCTTTTTCTACCGGAGGATATCTGACAACAGATGGAGATGATCGCTTATGGGCTGCTGCAGAGTTATGGGAAACCTCAGGAAATGAAAAATATCTGACAGATTTTCAGGAGCGTTTCAGCAAACTGGAAACAAAAGTAGAGTCCAGTTGGGATTGGAGTAATGTGAGTAATCTTGGTGTTTTTACTTACGTTTTATCTCATAGGAATGGAAAAGCAAAGGAAATTTATAATGAAGCAAAAAATGCCATTGTTGAAGTGGCCGACTCTATATACAACACATCCCGGAAGGATGTATATGGAAGACCGTTAGGTGATAATTATTTTTGGGGATGCAATGGATCGGTTGCCAGACAGGCCGTTAATTTAAAAGTAGCAGAGATTTTAACGGGAAATCAAAAGTATCGTCAGACTCGACTTTCTATCATCGATCATTTGTTTGGACGGAATGTTTATACCAGGTCTTATGTAACCTGCCTTGGTGCTCATCCGCCAATGTATCCTCACGATAGAAGAAGTGCAGCCGATGACATTGAACAACCTTGGCCGGGCTATATTGTTGGAGGTGGTCATACAGCAACTGACTGGGTTGATGAAGAGGGGAGTTATAGTCACAACGAAATTGCTATTAACTGGCAGTCGGCTTTGATTTACCTGCTTGCAGAATATGCCAGAGATTAATGTATGGAATGGGGCGCACCTGTTTAATGTTGGAGGTGTGCCGGTTTTCGTATCTTAATCCCTTTGATGAGGTTAAAGGATAATATCGCAAGGCCACGAAAATAAATGATGAAATTGTGAATTTATATCTAGTGGTTTTAATCACTTTATTTAAATGAAATGGTTGTAAGGTGCTGTTGTTTATTAGTTTGTGATATGAAGTAAAGTCGTATTTTTTTAAGGGCAGCCTGAAGAATTAGCCTGTTGTATGATTCAAATAAATATCCTTCGGGCTATGTTTAAATTTTGAAGCAAAGAAAACTCTGTTTCTTGAAAAATGAATATTTCAAAACCATTTTGTAGGTGATGAACTTTTTGTACTAATGCCAATATTCCAATGATAACGCTAATATCATTGGGATATTGGTATAATCTCCCGGGAAACGTGTTCAGTTCAGTAATTAGCCAATTGCTATTGTGGTTTTTATGCAGTGGTAATCTCTGTTATGTTCTTGGTTGATAGGTGTTATCGGGTGTTTGTGCTTTTCGGAATTCGCAATGATAACATGTACGTATTGAATATCATCAATTAAATATTCGGTGAGTTACAAATTAAAAATACCGGGTATTTTATTTGCACAATTAGAACACCTGTTTCCTTTCATATTATGGAGTTGTGTATGATATCCTTTCCTTTGAATTAAAGTTTCTCCACAGTTATCACAAAAAGTGTTGTCATAATTTTCGTCAGGCACATTTCCTAAGTACACATATTTAATACCTGCATCTTTCGCAATTCGATACGCATTATGCAGCGTTGATATTGGAGTAGGTTCAAGGTGATTTAATTTGTACGAAGGGAAAAACCGGCTAAAGTGAATGGGTGTCTCACTAAATCCATTCTGAGATAACCAGATGCACATTTTTTTTATCATACTCATATCATCGGTATATCCCGGAATGAGCAGGTTTGTTATTTCAATCCAGATACCTGCATCTCTTAAGGTTTGTAAAGTGGATAAAACCGGATTAAGGTTAATGCCATTCAGTTTCTGATAAATTGTATTATTAAAGCCCTTTAAATCAATATTTGCTGCATCAATAAAAGAACACCATTCGCGCAAAGGTTTCTTATTTATATAGCCAGCAGAAACAATAATATTCTTCATGCCATTTTTCCTGGCAATAGAACCAATATCCTTAGCGTATTCATAATAAACGATAGGATCTGTATATGTATATGATATGGATTCACAGTTATTGTTTTTTGCAAGATCTGTTATTTTTTGAGGGGATATATAATCTTGTTCTTTATGATGGATTACATCGCATTGAGAGAGGTGATAATTCTGACAGTTTAAACATCTTAAATTGCATCCTGTAGTGGCAAGGGAGAATGTTCTGGAGCCCGGGTAAAAGTGATAAAGGGGTTTCTTTTCAACAGGATCAATTTGCATTGCTGATGGAAACCCATAGACCATTGAGATGAGTTTTCCCTCTGTGTTTTTTCGTGTTCGGCATATGCCGGTTTCGCCTTCTTTCAGATGGCAGGAGTGTGGGCATAGGGTACATAAAATTTCACTTCCCTTCAATGTCCAGTACTCAGCTATATGTTTCCTGTTGTTTGGGGAGGTATTCATAATCTTTTGCTTTACGATAACCTTCAATTTTTAATTCTCCATTATTTGCTATGGTCACAATCGAATAGCTGTTGTTTGCTTTACCGCTTCCTTCAACCATTGCCTTTTGAGTATAATACAATATGCCGTTTATAGTGCTTACACCACCTTCATGGTTGTGCCCTTGAAAAACCGCTTGAACTTTATTGCTTTCTTCAAGTACTCTTCTCACTCTTTTTGAATTGTTTATATACAAATCGCCTTTCCCGTCGAGAAGTTGGTGTGTGAATATGTAAACAGGGTAGGGGCTCCCCGCAAGTACATTGCTTAACCAGCGTAACTGATGTCGGGGTATATTAGCATCCTTCCAGCTGTAGTTGTGATGATCGTATGGTTTTCCCATTCGGGTATAACAAGCATCCAGCACAACAAATCTTCTGCCTGATTGATCAAAAAAATAATAGGATTTATCTTTCGAAATTCCGGTGTTGGTAATATTGGCCAAAAACTGTTCTTTTGACAATGAGTCCATATCATGATTACCCAATACATGATATATCGGCCCATTAAATCTTGAGAATTCTTTTTCAACAGATGTCAGGTAATGAATTGTATTTTCTTCGATGGGAGGTTCATTCTGATCCTTAAAATCTCCCGTTTCTATAGCGAAGTCAACGCTTTGCCTATTAAATAATTCAATGGCTTCTTTCAGCTTGTTAATACTTTCAGAATAATACCTGTTCCATTTCATTTTAGCTTCTGCATAATGTATGTCAGTTACCCAGCCAAATCGGACCGGACGTTCAGGAATTGAGAAGCCCGGGAGTAAGGAAAGCCCGGCAATGATTACGGAACTGGTTTTTATAAATTCTCGTCTGTTTATGTTTCTTTTCATTGAAAACTGTATTTAGTGCCTGTCCATAAAGTGGGGTGTTTGAACTATAAAGTTTAAATGCAAAGCGTGTGAAAAATTCAAACCGCAGTATACCAGGGTATGTGAGGATTTGGATTTTGATCAACAACGCAGTAGCCGGACTTTATAGACGAACATTATTCAGTCTGAAATAATAATAGCTTCAAAGGTATAGATATCAGCACCTTTCCAGCCATCCCAACCAATATGAGCCTTGTCTTTGGAGAGGTGACCAAGGAATTCTTCAAGATTCCACCCGGTTCTGGTGGCTACCTGAGGTAAGAAAGTTCCTTTTTGGTTGTCCTTCTCAAGGGTGACTCCATGTTTACCTAACACAATTTCATTAATATGGTTTATCTTTTTTTGAGGGGTTAATAACGAAATCTCTACCTTCAAATCATTTAACTCTTCAGCTTTTATAATTTCAAATCTGGAATCGTTAAATGCTGCAGCAATCGCTAAATACTCCACTAAATTAGTCAGGCTTTGGCCGGAGTTGAATTGACCGATACAGCCTCTTAATTTTTCTGAAACATATACGGAAACAAATGCACTGTTGCAGTTTAATATATCAACATCAGTAATCGCTTCTGATTCCGAATCAATATTTAAATAAGATTCAATTGCCTTATGGCAGGCTTTCAGTAATGTTTTTTTTGAAGATTCACTTATAACGGGTTCTTCTTTCTTTATTTTTTGAACTAAAATGGACTGATAGCCTACCACTTTATTTAAGTCGTGAAAAACAGCCTCTCCGGAAGTCATGTATTTAACCTTCGAATATCGATAAGTGTCAGCTTCCTGCGTTAAATGCATTAGTGTTAAAACAGAACTCCATCCGCATAAACTGGTGTACAGATTTGAGATGTTTTGTTTTTCGTTGTCTCTTAATGTTTTAATAAGTTTATCCGGTTTATTTGAGCAGATGGCATTGGCCGTAAACTTATCATACACTCTGGCATCTTCATCCGAGGGGTAGTGTGAAAAATCAGTACTTATAATAAACAGGTTATTCTCATTAAAATACGGTTTTAATATCTCAGCTATATTTTTACATTTCTCATACTCTCTGACTCCCAGAATAATTGGAACAATCGGACTTAACTGCTTTAACTGATATTGTAAGAAAGGGAGCTGTACCTCTATTGTATGCTCCTCTTCATGTGCCGCTTTATTATAGGTGAAGTAATCGCTTTTCTGAATCAGTTTTTCAGTTAGTTCAAGGTTAACAGGAGTAATGCCCAATGGTGTTTTGTAATGACCTTTGTTGTATATTGAGGCTCCGTTAAAGGCGGTATGATGACTGGATCCGATGATAAAGATATTATCATATTGAGCATCTCTGTTTAGTAAGGAATAGGCGCAGGCAGCAACCTTTCCTGAGTATGTGTAACCAGCATGAGGAACAATCAGTGCTGATATATCATCAATTGAATGATCCTTGTATTCTTTAAAACAAGATTCAAGCTGATGAATTAATTCTTTGGGGTCTGAGCTATAAAACGTACCTGAAACCACTGGTTCTCTATCTATGCCAACCATAATTTTAATAATTTAATGTTGTTGTTAATGAGTTTTCTTTTGAAAATTCATTGTATACCAATTAAAACTATAAATGCGTCGGTATAATACCGGGCTGAATTCAGGCTGCTTCATGAACGAAGTGAACAAGAAGTAGCATTTTGATTTTTATTCTGTATTATTATCAATTTAAGCCGACATAAAGTGATTTCAGGATTCAGTAATTTTTTATGAAAATATCCAATCAGAACGCACTTTTGTCCGTTATAATAAAGTTAGCACAAATATTTTTTTTATTTTTATTTTTAGCGTACAAACTTCTCTTAATAAATAAGTTCTGGTGGTTTTGTGGGGCTTTGTGAAATTGTTAAAGTGCATTTTTATTAAAATATTTTTGGATGTTATTAAAAATGCACTACTTTTGCATCCGCGTTAACGAAATAAGTGTTGCGCTAAAACAAGGAGATTCAGTAGCTCAGCTGGTAGAGCACATCCCTTTTAAGGATGGGGTCCTGGGTTCGAACCCCAGCTGAATCACACTTTGAGACTTAAAAGTAAGTCTCTGATTATTCAGAATACAGATTCGACAAAGTCGGATTTTTTTAAGGAGATTCAGTAGCTCAGCTGGTAGAGCACATCCCTTTTAAGGATGGGGTCCTGGGTTCGAACCCCAGCTGAATCACAAAAAAAATCAAAAGGAGAGCTAATTTAGTTCTCCTTTTTTCGTATTATATTTTCTCCAAAAGAAAAGGATAGGATGGGATCACCCATTAATTTTGGGTTTATACTGTAAATATGTTAATTACGCATAGATTTTAGTAAGTCTAAAAAGGAAGATTTTATATCTGTGACGCCTCTGAATTGTCTTCTGAATTCTTTGATTTCAGCATTAAAAGATTCGGCTGCAGCATTAGTACTTCTGTAATTAAAGTAGTTTGATATATTATCGTAGTAATTAAAAAATGTATTGGCAATGGTATTGAAAGATTTAAATCCGCTCTGCCTGACTTTTTCAACCCAATGAGCCAACCTACTTCTTTATCACACATATGGTGGTATGCCATTTTTTAATCCTGAGATAAGTAGTAAGCCTTTTTTATTTCAGGATATCTTTGAAATATCAGCATAGCTCTTTCTTTTTGTGAAGCCGTCCATTTTTCAGGGGACTTAAATAACAGATGTCTGCTGCGAGCCAGTAATTGTTTAATACTATCTCCGTTAGAAAGTATTTCCAGAGCGTATTCTGTGTTGTTTTCCCCGGCAAAAGATATTTCCAGATTATCCTGATCTATTGCCTCCCATCTATATACTATCCGGACCTGTTGAACAGCTTCACAGACCAATTTTTGTACATGAAATCGATCTGCCACCCGGTTTGCCTTTCTAAAGCAGGATTTTGCTATTGCATTCATTGTTGGAGACAGATCTGGGGCAATTTCTTCTACTTGATTCCTGAGTTTTTTGCTGATATGCTCCCTGATCAGGGTGATTATACGAAATCGACAAATCAACCGTTTTTTGACCGAGAAAAACTGGAATTTTACTAAAAACTCTCAAGATGGGTTACGGTAATCTTTTTCAGAAGTCAAATGTGAAACAATTTTATTTGATGATAAATATCTATAATACTACCTATATTTCAGACCACTGCTTAAGACAATAAATATAGTTAGATTTAAGCAGTAATTATGAAGATGAGACGACAACACACAGGAGCCTTTAAGGCACAAGTAGCATTAGAAGCAATAAAGGAACGCGAAAGTTTATCGGAGCTAGCGATGAAGTTCAAAGTAAGTCAAAGCCAGATTAGTAAGTGGAAACAGGCTTTTTTAGATAATTCGAGTGCTGCATTTGAGAAAATCAGCAAGAAAACCGAAACAGAACAAGT
>JBNKRV010000201.1:0-4913 GCA_050296935.1 Marinilabiliaceae bacterium
GCTGCGTTCAGCATAATCAAAGTAAACTTTGCTTCTACATTCACTTATCGCAATAATTATAAGCGGAAACTCTCATGCTTTGCATAAAAAACTGATCTACTTCGTTAAATTTATCGAGCTAGCCCTGCAAAATTTGCCTTGTATATCAGCCCTTTATGTCAATCTGAAACAACGTTCTATCGAATTCCTTATAAATAAATGTTTAGAGGTAAATTCTAAAATTTTATATCGAACTCAGGTTAATAACAACTTACACTTTAACGAATCAAAATATAACTGTAATGGATTAAATACAATTTATAGTTTGCAACTCTAAAACCATATTTATTTTCAAAAACTTATAGATACCTATTTCATGCAATCGATAGCTAAATGAACAGTGTTATATTTTATAACTATTAATGAGTATAAGCATAATAATTTACAAGATATATTTTACGAAGCCATGTTTTTTTTGCATAGATATCATCGTTCATCGGAATTTAACTTTAATCATAAACGATCATTTCATTGATTCTGGATTTATAGCAGTCCATGTAAATCCGAAATATACAATAGCAAGCCTGTTTCACATTAAAATTACTTCAGAATAATACCGATTAAAATTCAGAATGCTACTTCCAGCCTGAAGTAGCTTGAATTTACCCCGGCATTATACCGGCGTATTTATAATTTTAATTGGTATAAGATGTTTCGTGGCTTTACCTCAACATACCAGAACAATGCTATACCTCGTTTCTGTGAAGCCTTGTTATATCGCACCTTCAATTTTCATGACGAATATCTGATATTTAAGCCGGGTTTAATCCAACATTTTACGTCGGACTTAATTTAATACGTTTATAGCATCCCCTCCAAATTGAGAATTGCAACCTGACAACTATAAAATTCAGCTCAAAATACCATACAATAATGGAATTATTACTATTATTACATTGATTTAAAAAATAAGAATCACAATATAAAACCTTCAAACATTATTTCTATGAAACTACAAAATGTTAAAACTACACTTTTAATTGCCTTATCAATTGCAATATTTAGCAGTTGTTGTCAAAAGGAAAAAACACTCCCCTTAGTTGACAATTTAAAATTTGAACAAAAAACAGATGGTAAGGATGTAAAGCTTTATAATATTAAAAACGCCAATGGACTGGTTGCACAAATCACAAATTATGGAGCAAGAATTGTTTCACTTTTCGTTCCTGATAAAAAAGGTGAATTTGCTGATGTGAGTCTCGGATTTAAAACGGCTCAGGAATATGCTGATGCAAGCGTAGCTTTTTATGGAGCTGCAATTGGCCGGTATGGAAACCGAATTGCAAAAGGTACATTTGTTATTGAAGAGGACACCTTCAAATTAGCATTGAACAACGGACCTAATTCTTTACATGGCGGACCAACCGGATATTTTAGCAGAGTCTGGGATGCAACTCAGGTGAGTGACAGCAAACTGGAATTAAAGTATCTTTCAAAAGATATGGAAGAGGGATATCCTGGTAACCTGAACATAAAAATAGTATATGAACTAACTGACAATAATGAGTTGAAAATTGAGTATTTCGCAACTACTGACAAAGCAACTCATGTGAATTTAACAAACCACACTTATTTTAACCTTGCAGGAGAAGCTGCTGGAACTATAAACAATCATCTTCTTTATATAAATGCAGATGCATATACTCCTGTTGATTCCACATTAATACCTACCGGTGAGATAGCCTCAGTTGAAGCTACTCCTATGGACTTCAGAACTGCTACTGCTATTGGCGAGAGAGTGGACGACGATTTTGAACAATTAAAGTTTGGCGGTGGATATGATCATAACTGGGTACTAAATCAATCAGAAGATGGTTTAACGCATGCTGCAACATTAACAGAACCTGTATCGGGAAGAGTAATGGAGATATATACTAATGAGCCCGGATTACAGTTTTATGGTGGAAACTTTATGAAAGGTGTAGATACTGGGAAATATGGCAAAACATTTAATTACAGAGAGGCTTTATGTCTTGAAACACAACATTTCCCAGACACACCAAACCAACCCAATTTCCCTACTACCTTATTAAATCCTGGTGAAGAGTATCATTCAGTTTGTATTTATCAGTTTAAAACTAAATAGTGCCTGTCCATAAAGTGGGGTGTCTGGACTATAAAGTTAAAATACAAGGCGTGTGAAAATTCAAACCGCAGTATAATAACGTATATGAGGATTTGAATTGTGAGCAACAACGCTGTAGTTGGACTCTATAAACGAACACTAATTGACAATACGTTTGATACCCGGGATGTGCTTGATGTTATTTAAGGAACGGTTCTGATGAACAGCTTGCTTATAGAGAACCGTTCCCGATTTTCGGCATTTGAGAAACAATAGCATTGCAGGTTAACTTCAGGAACGGCTCTATATAACCATCTAGTGAATCAGAACCGTTCCCTGACTTTTCTGAATGTAATAATTAGTACCTGTCCATAAAGCCAGATGTCTGTACTATAAAGTTTAAATACAAGGCGTATGAAAAAGTCAAACCTCAGTATATAAGTGTATATGAGGATTTGAATTGTGAACTACAACGCAGTAGTTGGACTTTATAGACGAACTCTAATTGACAATACGTTTGATACCCGGGATGTGCTTGATGTTATTTAAGGAACGGTTCTGATGAACAGCTTGCTTATAGAGAACCGTTCCCGATTTTCGGCATTTGGGATGCAATAGCATTGCAGGTTAACTTCAGGAACGGTTCTATATAACCATCAAGGGAAACAGAACCGTTCCCTGACTTTTCTGAATGTAATAATTAGTACCTGTCCATAAAGCCAGATATCTGGACTGTAAAGTTTAAATACAAGGCGTATGAAAAAGTCAAACCTCAGTATACAAGTGTATATGAGGATTTGAATTGTGAGCTACAACGCAGTAGTTGGACTTTATTGACGAACTCTAATTGACAATACGTTTGATACTCTGGATGTGCTTGATGTTATTTAAGGAACGGTTCTGATGAACAGCTTGCTTATAGAGAACCGTTCCCGATTTTCGGCATTTGAGAAACAATAGCATTGCAGGTTAACTTCAGGAACGGCTCTATATAACCATCTAGTGAATTAGAACCGTTCCCTGACTTTTCTGAATGTAATAATTAGTACCTGTCCATAAAGCCAGATGTCTGGACTATAAAGTTTAAATACAAGGCGTGTGAAAAAGTCAAACCACAGTATACAAGTGTATATGAGGATTTGAATTGTGAGCAACAACGCAGTAGTTGGACTTTATAGAAGGACATTAAATAAATGATTCAACTTCATATTACACCGGCGTATTTATTGTTTTAATGGAAATAACAATACTTCATTTTTTAAATCGAAACAACTGAAGCATTTTATCAAAGATGGATGTATTTTCATAAATACCCATAAACTCCTGAGCCCCCGGACCAAAAGCAAAAACAGGTACCATAACACCAGTATGCCCACCTGTTACAAAACCTGCATTTACATAACCTTTTGAAATATCACTGCTCTTCATGGCCATTCCTCCGGTTTCATGATCAGCTGTTACAATTACCAATGTTTCTTTGTCCTTAACTGCGAATTTCAAAATCTCACCAATCGTTTTATCAAAATCGAGCATCTCACCAACTACATAGGAAGTATTGTTCTGATGACCTCCCCAATCAATTTGAGAGCCTTCTACCATTAAAAAGAAACCATCTTTGTCTTTAGACAATATCTCTAATGCCTTATCTGCAGCTACCTGCAACATATCACCTCTTTCTTCAAAATTCCCGTTATGCTCAGGGGCTGTTAAAACCCCCAATTTCCCGTTTGTAATTGATTCAGCATCCTCAAGGTTATCAAACATATTATAACCCTTATCTTCCAGTTTTCTGATTAAATCCTGCCCATCTTTACGTTCACTGAAAGATGATTTTCCTCCACCAATAAAAACATCAATATCTGTTTTCAGAAAATCAGCAGCAATTTCTTCATACATACCCCTATCTGGTTGATGCGCAATAAACGAAGCCGGTGTAGCATGAGTAATGGCCGAGGTGGAAACCAGACCTGTAGCTTTATCATTACGCTCAGCAATTTCTAAAATGGTTTCAACAGACTTTTTATCAGGATCTACTCCAATAGCTCCATTATACGTTTTTTTTCCACTCGAAAGTGCTGTACCACCTGCAGCAGAATCCGTAATATAATTAGATGAGCTTTGCGTTTTTGAGAACCCAATGTTTTTCATATTCTGCAAATTCAGCTGTCCCTTATTGGCTGTAATACCGGAAAATATCTGGGCAACACCCATTCCATCTCCTATTAATAGAATTATATTTCTGGGATGCTTTTTAAACTTCAGTTCATTATCACTGTAAATCTTCACCTGGTAAAAATCCTCATTCTGATACTCTAAATCGGTGTCTTCATGTTTATAATCTTCCTGAGCAAAAATACCAACCATTGGTATTAAATTAAATAATACGAATAGTTGCAACAATCTGTTTTTCATCTGTTATAGTTTAGTAAAACCTCTAAAACCAAATCAAATTATTCAATTATTAATCATGAAAATAATTCCGGCCTTATATGTTTTGTTTACATTTAATAAAATCAATACATAATAATCTTTCAGCAAGTGTTATGAACCTGCAATAAAGCTACAAAAAAAGTAATTAAACAATCAATTCAGTTTACTTTAACATTAAATTATCCTCTATTATTCATTATGGATTCCCGATAATCTAATCATTGATATCCTGACAATTATAATAACCTGAGTTCGATATAAAATTAATGGCTCAAATCGCTTATAAATATTGAGTTTTAAGGAATGTTTGCGAAAGCATAGCGGGCTATGGTAAGCAAATATGACGCAGAAAATCGGTATTTATAAGTGACATTCATAG
>JBNKRV010000202.1:0-55273 GCA_050296935.1 Marinilabiliaceae bacterium
CACTGATTTTTAGGTTTTTCATGTCAGCGTTGGCTCTTTTTGTTTACTTTTTCGAGCTGTAGCGAAAAAGTAAAAGCCTGTCTGGCTCGAAGACAAAGGTTAACAAATAATTAAAATCGAATATTTACCGGACAATAGTGAAAAAAAATATAATATGGATTACAACATAGAAGGTTACTAAACAGAATCTGAAATTTATTCTGGATGCAGGTTTGAAATTCATTGAAATTCTAAACTAAATTGTTTATCCGAGATGAGATAAAGCATAAACTAAAAAAGTCCCTGCAAATTAATATCACAGGGACTTTTTCGTTGTATAATATGTTGTGAACTATTCCTGAATTAAATCTAAAATTTTAGAATCAGCAGCAACAGTATCTCCAATATTTACATGAATATCTCCTACTATACCAGCAAAATCAGAGGTAATGCTATTTTCCATTTTCATGGCCTCAAGTATAATTACCACTTGATTTTTTTCAACCTTATCACCTGTGTTTACCTGAATATCTAAAATTTTTCCAGGCATTGGTACGGTAATTGATTTTTTAGGTCCGGTTGGTACATTAGCTTTTTTTACATCATCTGCGGAAGTAGTTTTTTTATCACTAACGATTGGTTCACTAATAATATCCATAATGGTGGCATCGGCAGCAATTGTTTCACCTTCCTGTGCAAAAATAGTATTTACATAACCAGCAAAATCAGAAGTAATGCTATTTTCCATTTTCATAGCTTCAAGAACAGCAACAGCTTGGTTCTTCTCAACTTTATCGCCTGGATTTACCAAATATTTTAATATTCTTCCCGGCATTGGAACATTTATTTTTTTACCAATTACTTTAGGAGCTTCAACAGTTCTGGTTTCTTTTACTGCAACTTTTTCCTCTTTAGGCTGACTTGCTTTTTTAGCTTCCCATGCCGCTTTTTTAACACCAGTCAGGTAGCCTTTAGCCACCATTGGGAAAAGCTCCAATAATAATACCTCTTCTTCGGTTTCTGCTAATTTAACACCACCAAAATCTTCTAATACCGGATTTGGTTGCATTTTATAAGTAGAAGTATCAAATGGCCTTTCATCTTTATGACCACATATTTTCTCTCGAAATTCAGGCTTAACAGGAATTGGAGTATCTCCATATTCACCCTTAACCAGACTTATAAATTGATTGGAAACATTAGTATACATTGCATTGCCCTTTTTTAAGTCCATAGCGCAATTAACTGCTTGAGCACCTACAATTTGACTTGTTGGAGTAACCAAAGGAGGAAGCCCGGCATCTAAACGAACCTGCGGAATAAGCTTCATTGCATCTTCAAGAATATCTTCAGATTTAAGAGCTTTTAACTGAGCTACCATATTGGTATACATTCCACCAGGAATCTGAGCATTTTTCACTAATTCATTAGGCTTTGGAAAATTAAAATGAGCCTCAATTTTATGACATGCACGTACTAAATCAGGTTCATTTCCTGTTTGAGCAGCTTTAATTGCATTATCAAATTCAGCTTCTATATGAGCTGGTAATTTATCTGTAAGTGGATTAAATGGATTTGGGAAATGTTTTCCTGCATCCACATCAGATAATTCATGACGAATTTTAAGGAGTTCTTTATTGATTTCAGCTACGGTTTCCATATTTACATCCATTTCAATACCCAATTTCCGGGTGAAAATGTAAATTAATTCAATAGCGGGGGCAGCCGGACCTCCTGCAAAGTTCCAGATATTTGAATCAACAATATCCACTCCGCTAACAATTGCAGCTAAAACAGCAGCTAAACCATAACCAGGTGTACAATGCGTATGAAAATCGACAGGTACTTTAACATTCTTTTTAAATGAAGATATAAGTTTAGCTACACGCATTGGAGGAATCAGTCCACTCATATCTTTAATGGTAATCATATCCGCACCCAACTTTTCAAGCTCAACAGCTTTATTTACAAAATAATCATCTGTAAATACAGGCTTAGGCAACGGCTTACCTTTCAATAATGCCTTATACCTTGCTGCTTTTTTATATTCAGGATCAATTGTATAACATACAGCACAATCAGCAAGGCCACCGTGCTCTTTAACGTATTTAATTGTAGATTTTACGTTATTGATATCATTAAGAGCATCAAATATACGCATAATGCCTAATCCTGAATTAATAGCATTTTTACAAAAACCATCAATAATTTCATTTGTATATGGTGTATATCCAAACAAATTTCGTCCTCTGGATAGGGCAGTAAGTTTACTTACATCTCCAACAGCCTTTTTAATGGTTTGTAGGCGAGTCCATGGATTTTCATTTAAATATCGCATAACAGAATCAGGAACTGCTCCACCCCAAACTTCCATTGCATAAAAGTTGGCATCCTTGTAAAAAGGTAGAACACGATCAATTTGCTCCTGACGCATTCTGGTTGCAAAAAGTGATTGTTGACCATCCCTAAGGGTCAGATCTCTGATAAGTAATTTCTTTGACATGTTTTTGGTTTGCTACGGTTGTTATATAGTATAAATCTATCTACAAAAATACTTAAACAGACCATATAATAACAGACTTTAATGTATTTAATTTACTATTATACAACATGATTTTTTATTTAAAGAAATTTTTCCGTAATATTAACGTCCCATTCTATAGTTCAGCCTATAGCATGCAAAAAACATGATATAAATCAAACTTTTTCTGTTTTTCCTGCAATTTTTGTCTCTTATTTAAAGTATCAGAAGGTGTAGGAATCGAATATTATATTGAATTAATAATTATTAACATATTTTTAAAATAAATATTGATTCGAAAAAATTCCAAATCATAAGTGCGGCACACAATAAAATACAAATACATTGCTATTTTGTAATAACATCCATAGGCCATTTTATACTCTGAAATAATGCTTGATATCAACAGTTTTAACTTTTAATCAAAGATCATTAACTAGTGACTGTCCATAAAATCGGGTGTTTGGATTATAAAGTTTAAATACAAGACGTGTGAAAAATTCAAACCGCAGTATACCAGCATATACGAGGATTTGGATTTTGCGCAACATCGCAGTAGTTGGACTTTATAGACGAACACTAACTAGTTTTTAAAAACATTAATAATCTTAATTGGTATTATACAAGAGTATTTGCTTTATTTGCGATAAATAAAGCGACATGACAACTCATCCAATATCAGAAATACTTCGTACAAAATTTTCAATCTTAAATGAAAAAGAATTGATTGATGAAATACAGAAATGTTGTAAATTAGTTGATGTCGAGTCTGGTACTATTCTGATGGATATAGGTTCCTATATTAGACAAATGCCACTATTAATTAAGGGAACAATTAAAATATCAAGAGAAGACAGCGAAGGAAATGAGTTGTTATTGTATTATTTAAATAGTGGTGAAACCTGTACCATGAGTCTTATTTGTTGTATGGGAGATGTGCAAAGTAATATCAGAGCCACTGCAATAGAAGACACTGAAATCATTATGCTTCCGGTTAATAAGTTGAATGAGTGGATGAGAAAATATGAGTCTCTTCGAAATTTTGTTTTTCGCTCTTATCAAATTCGTTTTGAAGAATTATTGCAAACAGTCGATAGCATTGCTTTTATGAAGATGGATGAACGTATTGAAAGATATCTTAATGAAAGATCGAAAGAATTAAATAGTAAGATACTTAATCTTACTCATCAGGAAATTGCAAGCGACATGAACTCCTCCAGGGAAGTAATTTCCAGACTGTTAAAGCAAATGGAAAAACTTGGAAAAATAAAACTTCACCGTTTTAAAATTGAAATTATTACGTAATGTGACAAAAGTTACTGTGCATTATTTCGCAACATTGTTTTTTTGTGGCTGCAAACAATGAAATAATAATTTAATATGAGCACAAAAAACATAACTGTAATTGATGTTAGATCTCCAATGGAATTTTCCGGCGGGAATGTTGAAGGATCAATTAATATTCCTCTGGATAAACTTCCTCAAAAAATAAAAGAAATTCAGGAAATAAATGAACCCATATTGGTCTGTTGTGCTTCTGGAGTAAGAAGTATGTCGGCTTGTCAGTACCTCAGACAAAATGGTATTGATAATGTTTCTGATGCAGGATCATGGTTCAATGTGCCAGGTTTAATTGCACAGAATTAGTATTTCTTTTTAACAATTATTGAATTAATAAATATGGGATTTTTTAGTCGTTTATTTGGAGGAGGAGCAAATCCTTTATCTGAGATTTTAGAACAAGGGGCAACCGTAATTGATGTTAGAACACCTGCTGAATATAGAGGAGGTCATGTTTCGGGATCCGTTAATATACCACTTGATCAGATTCAACATAAAATTGGCAAAATAAAAAAAATGAGAACTCCACTTGTACTTTGCTGTGCATCTGGTATGCGAAGTGCAAATGCTACACAATATTTAAAAAATAATAATATTGACAACGTGTATAACGGAGGGCGTTGGTCAAAGGTAGATAGGTTGCTTAATAATTAATATTCGTAATTATTAATAATTCTTTTATACAGTGTGTAGATTCCATTTCTAATTTCTTACAATTCTTTAAATTTATATCCATTGAGGTTATGAGTAAAAAAATAATAATTATAGGCGGATTATCAGCAGGCCCATCAGCAGCAGCAAAAGCAAGGAGGCAGGATGAAAATGCAGAGATAATTCTCTTTGAAAAAACAAAAAATATAAGTTACGCAACTTGTGGTATTCCTTATGCTTTATCTGGGGTTATTGAGGATCGAAAAAGCTTAATGGTTGTGGAAGCTAACCTATTACGTGAACGATTTAATATTGATGTTCATCTTGAAGAAGAGGTATTGGAAATTTTACCTAATGAGCATATAATTAGAACTAACCTGTCAGAATACAACTTTGATAAACTGGTTTATACTGCGGGGGCAAGCACATTTATTCCTCCAATAAAGAATATTGATAAAGCAGATAATTGGTCTGCATGCCGTACATTAGAAGATTATGATCGCATTATGCATAAAGATGTGATTGAGGAAGCTAAGCATATTACCGTAATGGGTGCAGGACTAATAGGAGTGGAGGTTGCTGAAAATTTAAGGGAAGCAGGTAAACAAGTTACTTTAATTGAAGGTAGCGAAGGAATTCTACCAATGTGGGAAGGAAAATTCAGGCAATTTGCTCAATCAACATTAAGTGAACATGGTATTGAAGTAATCACAAACACTTTTGTAAAGGAATTTAATCTATCCGGGAATAATATTAAGAGTGTTCAGGTAAATGATAATAAAGCTATTGAAACGGATTTTGTAATTATGAGTGTAGGAATTCGACCTAATTCACAATTACTAACCTCAAAAGGAGCTGAAGCTATTGGAAATGGAGCTGTTAAAGTAAATGAAAAAATGGAAACCTCCTTACCAGACATATACGCAGCTGGAGATTGTGCAAGCATCAAAAATTCGCAAACAGGAGAATATGATTATTTACCCTTAGGTACTCATTCAAATAAAGGTGGTCGTACCGCAGGTGTAAATGCAGCAGGTGGTGATGAAGAGTTTAAGGGTGGATACAAAACAGCCATCATTAAAGTATTTGAAAATACTTTAGGGAGAACTGGTATGAATCCGGAGTTTATGCAGAAAAATAATATAGACTATGCAACTAATCTAATTGCAGCAGGAGCAACTCCCGGATATTATCCAAATCAAAAGGATATGATTGTGGAAACATATTATTGTCCAAAACATGGAACAATACTAGGGTGTGAAGCTTTTGGGGAATATGGGGTTGATAAACGAATTGATATTATGAGTACGGCAATTTATGCTAAACTTAAAATAAATGACTTAGCAAATCTTGACTTAGCCTATGCACCACCTTATTCACCGGCTAAGGATCCTGTAATCGTATCTGGTTATGTAAGTTCTAATGTTTTAAATGGTAATTACTCTGAAATAGATGCAAATGCTTTAAAAAAATATATTGAAAATACTCCAGCATCTGAATATAATCTTATTGATGTGCGTACTTCACGAGAGGTTAGAGCCTTTGGAAAAATAGAACATGCAATTAATATTGAGCTGGAACAGTTGCGTACTTATGATCTGGAGGGAATTGATCATTCAAAACCGACATTTGTATATTGTGCTAAAGGATTAAGGGGGTATTTGGCTTATTTAATTTTAGCAGAAAAAGGATTTATTAATCTCAAAAACCTTTCTGGTGGATATCTCATTTGGAATAAATTAAATTAGCTTTAGGTTTTTTCATATAATAAGGATAAAAGCGTATAAACAACAGTTTATACGCTTTTATTTAAATTTTATTTGAGACTGTAAATTCAACTCTGTCTGTAATTGAAAAATATTTCACTTGAAGTGCCTTCTATATCATAAATAGTTCCTGTATATAAAGTTGGGTGTGTAGACTTTATGGGCGAACACTAAATAACTCTGCAATGGGTTGTGAGAGTATTTGAGCTTGTTTTCTAGTGCCTTATGAAGCTCGGTGACCAGGATTTAGGCATATACGGGACTGGTACTCGGGTATAGTTTTCAATAACTTCATCCATATATTGACTTTAATCAAGGTCTTAGTGTTGAATAGCCAATACATAAATGTAATGCCAGGTCTTCTTGTTTTTGAAAGTTTTCTTCTTTAATGAGCATCAGAGCTTTTACTCTAAGTTTCATTCGAGAGTTTATAATCAACACAACGAAGCTTACTCTCCATTTTCCTTACCTTTATCTAGTATGTATACAATACATATATATAATAACGTTCATGTTATTTCTATTTTTGTATTAAACAAAAAACATGATGAAATAAATTATGTCTTAATGATTTATAATCTACTATCAAATTGCTATTGTCACCATTCATCATTACATATGATATGTTAATGCGCATTATATGTTAATTAATCAATACTTATGCGGACTAAGCAGTAAATTGCAAAGTGTGAAAATAATATATTTTGTGTATTAATATTTGTATATTTGTCGCATTAATAATGCTAAAACATAATCTAAACAACAATATGGATGCACATCGTTTTTAGTTGACATTTTAAATATCAAGGCCAAACAAATTAATGGATTCTAGTTGTATAGCAAAACAGTTAAGGCATTACTAAATCGAAACAATACAAAAGATAAATCACATTGTATTTAACGGTTTTATGCTGAATTAAAATAAAAGATACATGACGAAATTAAAGCTGTATGAAAACCTGTAGATATTTTAAATGGCAATATATCGATAAAAACACACTTTAATTTTAATATTAATTTACCGGGAGTTTTACTTCAATGGATTAACGCTGTAAGTGAAACGTTGAATGTTATAAAAACAATGAAGTCAAATCAGCTCTTGTTGTTTTTTCTTCCATAATAATTGCAGCCTTAAACAAAAAGTAGAAGCCCTGATTCAATATAGGCTTGCTATCGAAAATGAATCAAAAGATCATTTTCTGCAATAATTATTGATCATGAGTATTATGACGAATTATAGATTTATTATTCCGCTCAATGCGAATGTCTATAGTTGTTTTACTCTGGGAATGAAAAGTCACAAATCAGAAGAGGTAGGAAGGCTTAATAAAACCTATTTGATTTTACGATGACAGCAATTTAGGAGTGATCAAGAGTTTAATACTCCGTGTTAGTTGAAATTAATAAATAAACAAATATTAGATATGAAAACAATTACGACACTATTATTATTAACATTATGTATTGGATTTACTTCGGCACAGGAAAGTAAGGATGAGACCATTAAATCGTTTTTGAGCGACATTATTACTCTGAAAGCTGGAGATCTGAGTGCCTATTCACCAATAACAAGTTTCAACAAAATTGCTTTGGAAAAAGCTGCTAAAACGATAGTTATTACCAAAGAAAACATCAATAGCTCTATTAATGAGGCAAAAAACTATAAAGCATGTGTTATTACAGTTGATGCACATACCATAGTGAAAATTACAGATTTTAATAAAACAATTATGTCAGGTTCATGGGGTTGCAGAATGCCATATGGAACTGGCTATATTCAAAAAGGTAGTTTAGATCTTAAAGAGGATTATATTAATAATATAATTGGCACGCCAGGATCACAGAGACGAATAATGTACTTATTTAATTAGTGTTCGCTTATAAAGTAGTCCACCTACTGCGTTGTTGCTCAAAATCCAGATCTTTATATACGCTGTTATACTGCGGATTGAATTTTTCACACGCCTTGCATTTAAGCTTTATAGTCCAAACACCCGACTTTATGGACAAACACTAATTGATGTCAGCAAGAAAACTCTATTTTTTTCCCCGAAATAATCGGGGCAGGCTGTTTCTCTTGCTCTCAAAATGTAGCTTTCTAATCTGCCACTTGAGTTTTCGTGCAAGTACTAATCAGTAAAAAAACAAAGGCTGACCAATATTATATCGGTCAGCCTTTGTTTTTTTAATTCGTTATTACCAAATATTGGCTCTTTTATCCTTTTCGATGAACATGGCAGCTTCCTGTCCTAGATCAAAAGCTTTATAAAAAGCTTCAATATTAGGTAAAGGACCATTTACTCTATATTTACCAAGTGAGTGAGGATCCGTTTTTGTTCTACGAATCATCTCTTTTTTACGAATATTCTGGGCCCAGATATTGGCATAGCCTAAATAAAATCGTTGCTTATCATTAAGGCCATCTATTTCTGAAATATCTCCTTTATCTTTAATAGCATTTAAATAAGCAGCATAGGCAATATTTAATCCGCCAAGATCTGCGATGTTTTCACCCAAGGTAAAAGCTCCATCAGCATTCAAACTGTCAGAAACCGGGAATTGATTGAACTGATCAACCAGGATCTGTGTACGAGATACAAAATTTGCTGAATCCTCAGGTGTCCACCAGCTTGATAAATTCCCATATTTGTCATATTTAGATCCCTGATCATCAAATCCATGGGTCATTTCGTGGCCAATCACAACACCAATAGCTCCATAGTTTACAGCATCGTCACCATCCATATAAAAGAAAGGAGGCTGTAAAATAGCTGCCGGAAATACTATTTCATTTGCAGATGGATTGTAATATGCATTAACGGTTTGAGGGAACATATGCCACTCTTCCTTATTTACTGGTTTTCCAATTTTATTCATGTCAAAAATAAAATCGAAACGATTCGAAGCCAATACATTTTCCAAATAAGAATCCGGAGTAACTTGAAGCTGACTATAATCTCTCCATTTATCAGGATAACCGATTTTCACCCCAATGGCTGCCAATTTATCTTTTGCCGCCAGTTTTGTTTCATCGCTCATCCAACTTAGCTGTTCAATTCTTTCTTCAAATCCTATACGTAGATTTTCAACTAATTTTACCATTCTCTCTTTGGCTTTAGGAGGGAAGTATTTTTCTACAAAAAGTTGACCAATAGCTTCTCCCAAAGCACCATTTGTGGTATTTTGAATCCTTTTCCAACGGGGTTGCATACTGGATTTTCCTTCTATAACCTTACCATATAAATCAAATTTTGCATTAACATATGATGACGGTAAATAAGAACTCATTGACCTGATTGTAAATGTCTTTAGATATTTTTTTATAACATTAAGATCCTGACTGTTAATAATATTTCCAAGTTCTTTCAAATAACTAGTCTGACTTACGTCAATCTCTGCAGGCAATGGCATTGAAATGGCTTCAAAATAATTATTCCAATTAAACCATCCATAATTACCGGATAACTCTTCACCTGATATTTTATTATAAGTTAAATATGGATCTCTATTTTGAAGACGAGTATAGAAAACATTAGCCAATTGATTTTCAAAATTATAAATTTTTAACCCGTAATCTTTAGCCAATTTTTCATCTTCTCCTGAAAAAGATAAGATTTTTTGCAAATACAACTGATAAGCTTTTTGAATCTCTAGTGTTGCATCATCGTTTAATAAATAATAGTCTCTGTCGGGTAATCCCAATCCACTTTGGTATATACCTGCAATTGTATTGTTGCTGTTTTTATTATCAGGAGTCGAATAATAATAAAAGAATGGAAACAATTGGTATGAATGCAAATATCCAATAATAGATGGTAATTCTTCTTTAGAATTCATCGATTCAATTTGCTCAAATATAGGTTGAAGTCTTTCGATGCCCTCTTTTTCAACGGCTAATGAATCCATTCCTGAATTATAAAAATCAGCAATTTTTTGAGCAATGGAACCAGGGTTATTAACCTCTTGTAGTTCATCAAAAATAACTCTGAGCTTTTCTTTGCTATTTTCTGCTAATTCATCAAATGTCCCATAACGACTTTTGTCATCCGGTATTGGATTTTCAAGCATCCAATGTGTATTGGAGTATGCGTAAAAATCATCACCCGGATCTACTTTTGTGTTTAATTGATCAACAGTTATGTTAGGTTTTTGAAGATCTTTTGATGGCTTATTGGGGGAACATGCCGTCAAAATTGTAAAACCTATCCATAGACTTTTCTTAATTGTTAATTGTTTCATGTTAATTGGATTATATAAGTACTACTATTTAAATACCATTAATTTGAATTTATAATAGAACCATTTTTATGCTTTGTTGTTTATTTATCGAAAACCTTAAACAAAATAACAAATGAATTCATTTTGTAAATATTAAAAATCCTTTTTGAATAATCACCATTTCATAGATTATAAAAGGTTAATCCGTGTTAAATTAATTAATTATTAAAATTTATTACAGAAATTTTTCTTTACTGATCAAGGCAAAAGTTAAACAAAATATAGACCTTATTTAGATTTGGTTTAAATTAAAACATCATCTATATTTGGCCTCGATTATTTAGAAATATTATAAATAACTATAAAAATATGTCAACATTTGAGATTCTTATGCCCAAAATGGGTGAAAGCGTTGAAGAAGCAACAATTACCAAATGGTTTGTATCTGTAGGAGATAAGGTTGAAGAGGATGATGTGCTTCTTGAAATTGCTACGGATAAAGTAGATTCTGAAATTCCTTCTCCCGTAGCGGGAGTAATTAAAGAAATTTTGTTTGAAACGGATGCTGTAGTTCCTGTAGGAAAAGCTGTAGCTGTAATTTCTCTTGAAGGAGAAGGTGGTGGAGACTCTGAACCCGAACAACCAAAAGAAGAGGTGCAGGAATTAGAAAAGAGTGTTGATGAAGCGATCGAATCAACATCCACCGAGACAAAACAAGATTTTAGTCAATCTGACAAATTCTATTCTCCATTAGTTAAAAGCATAGCTAAAGAAGAAGGTATAAGTATACAAGAGTTGGATAGTATTAAAGGAAGCGGACAAAATAACCGCGTTACTAAAAGCGATATTCTTGAATACATAGAATCAAAAGCCAAAGGGGTATCTGGTTCTCCAAAACAAAAAGATATATCTAAACAGAAAGCTGCACAACCTCCAATACAGAGACCTCCGGTATCTGTTAGTGGTGAAGATGAAATTGTTGAGATGGATCGCATGCGAAAAATGATTGCAGATCATATGGTGATGTCAAAACATGTTTCGCCTCATGTAACTTCTGTTGTTGAAGTTGATATGACAAATATTGTTTTATGGAGAAATAAAAACAAGGCAGCATTCCAGGAAAAATATGGAGAAAAGATAACATTTACTCCGATCTTTACAGAAGCGGTAGCAAAAGCTTTAAGAGACTACCCTGGTGTAAATGCATCTGTTGATGGAGATAAAATAATTTACCGTAAAAATGTAAATGTGGGTATTGCTGTTGCTTTGCCAAGCGGAAATTTAATTGTTCCGGTTGTAAAGCAAGCTGATCATAAAAATCTGGCAGGATTGGCTTCTGATGTTAACCGATTGGCAAATCTTGCACGCGTAAATAAACTTTCTCCAGATGATATACAGGGAGGTACCTTTACCATCTCTAATTTTGGATCATTTAAAAATATAATTGGTACTCCAATTATTAATCAACCGCAGGTAGCCATTTTGGCTGTTGGATCAATTGAGAAAAAACCTGCAGTTATTGAAACTCCTACTGGAGATGTAATAGGTATTAGACACAAAATGTTTTTATCTCTTTCTTATGATCACAGAATTGTTGATGGAGCATTAGGTGGAGGATTCTTAAGACAAATAGGTGATTATCTGGAAGCTTTCGATATTAATCGACCGGTTTAATTAATTAATTTTTAAATAGGAAACATACATCAAACTTTAAGAATTTAATTATGAAAGCGGAAATAAAAGACATATATAAAATTAAAACAACCGAGAAAGAGATTTTATTACATTGGTATTATCTTTTAAAATTAGGAAGAAGTCTTGACGATAGAGCTCCAAATTACCTGAAACAAGCAATCGGTTGGTCATACCATGCTCCAGCAGCCGGCCATGATGCCATTCAATTAGCCATTGGTCAGGTATTCGATAAAAGTAAAGATCATCTCTTTCCTTATTATCGTGATTTACAGACATGTGTATCTGCCGGATTGACAGCAGAAGAAATTATTTATAATGGAATATCTAAGGATACAGACGTTGCAGGAGGAGGGCGTCATATGTCTAATCACTTTGCAAAGCCATCCTGGAATATCCACAATGTATCATCATGTACAGGCAATCATACACTACATGCAGTTGGTATTGCCAGAGCTATAAAAACATATAAATCCAAAGGGGTTGCAATTAGTTCTCAAGGAGAATCCTCTGTATCTGAAGGATATGTATATGAAGCAATAAACGGAGCCTCAAAAGAGAAACTTCCTGTAGTATTTGTATTTCAGGACAATGGTTATGGAATCTCAGTTCCTAAAAAAGATCAGACAGCCAATAGAAAAGTTGCGAAGAATTTTGAAGGATTAAAGAACCTTCGTATTCTTTACTGTAACGGGAAAGACGTGTTCGATTCAATGAATACCATGAAGGAAGCTGTAACCTGGGCTGAAGAAAATCAAAAGCCAGTTATTGTTCAAGCCAATTGTGTTCGAATTCATTCGCATTCAAATTCAGATAGACATGAGCTTTATCGTGATAATGTTGAATTAAATTATGTTCAGGATTATGATCCTATAGCTAAATTCCGTCGATTAATTACCCGGTATAACAGAGCTACCGAAGAGGAACTAAACGAGATTGATGATCAGGTAAAAGCCAAAGTTAAAGTTGCTCATAAAGCCGGACTTACAGCTCCTAATCCAACTCCGGAAAGTATCTACGATTTTGTTCTACCTGAAGCATATGTTCCTGAAAAATTCCCTGATGGTTTACATAATGAAAAAAGTGAACCAAAAAAACTAATTGAAGCGCTTAACGGAACTCTAAAAGAAGAATTCCGTCGTAATCCTCATACTTATATTTGGGGACAGGATATGGCGAATAAGGATAAGGGAGGAATCTTCAATGTATCAAAAGGTATGCAGCAAGAATTTGGTCATGAACGCGTTTTTAATGCACCAATTGCTGAAGATTTTATTATGGGTACGGCAAACGGAATGTCCAGATACAATAAAGATATTCGTATTGTTGTTGAAGGAGCTGAATTTGCCGATTATTTTTGGCCGGCAATGGAGCAATTTGTTGAAACTACTCATGAATACTGGAGAACAAAAGGACAGTTTTCACCCAATATTACCGTACGTTTAGCTTCTGGTGGGTATATTGGAGGTGGTTTATATCATTCACAGAATATTGAAGGCGCCTTGACAACTTTTCCTGGCGTAAGAGTAGTATATCCATCTTATGCAGATGATGCTGCAGGGCTATTAAGAAGTGCTATTCGCTCTGAGGGGATGACGTTGTTCTTAGAACCAAAAGCATTATATAATGCCCCCAAAGCCGCAACGCCAATACCTGAGGATTTTGAAGTTCCATTTGGTAAAGCCAGAATAAGAAGAGATGGTAAGGATTTAACCATAATAACATATGGTAATACAACACATATGTGTGTAGAAGCTGCCAATAAACTTTCAGAAGAAGGTGTTGGAGACATTGAAGTAATTGATCTAAGATCTTTAGCTCCTTTAGATGAAGAAACCATTCTTGCTTCAATTAAAAAGACCTCTCGTGCAATGATTGTTCACGAGGATAAAGTTTTTGGAGGATTTGGAGGAGAAGTTGCTGCAATAATATCTGAATTAGGTTTTAAATATTTAGATGCTCCAATTAAAAGAGTTGGATCTGAATTTACTCCAGTTGGTTTCAATCGTATTTTAGAGGCTGCAACGCTTCCTAATACAAATAAAATTATAGAAGCTGCGCGTGATCTTTTATCTTTTTAATGTCTAAATCGTAATACAATGAAAAAAACAGGAATATTTTATAGCTTCAATTCTGTAAAAACAAAGCAACAAGTTCATAAAATCATAAAGCATTTAGGTGAATCTAATATTGAAGAGGTTAATATTGAAGATGCCACAGAAGAAAAATTCATGTCATTTTCAAATTACATATTAGCTGTTCCAACTTGGTTCGATGGAGAATTGCCAAATTATTGGGATGAATTTCTGCCTTCTGTAGAAGATGATTCATTAAAAGGTAAGGTATTTGCGATTTTTGGGGGTGGAGATCAAAAAGGATATCCGGAAAATTTTGTTGACGGTATTGGTATTATAGCTGATTTTCTTGAATCCAGAGCTGGCCAGATTATAGGATTCACATCTGTTGAAGGTTATGAGTTTGAAGGTTCAAGGGCACAAAGAGGTGATCAATTTGTAGGATTAGCACTTGATATTGAAAATCAAGCAGCTCTTACAGATGAAAGAATTGAAAATTGGGTTAATAGCCTGAAAAAATCATTTAAATAATTCTCTGCTACATTTAATTTATTTCAATAAATAATTTTGAGGCTATACATAACTGTATAGCCTTTTTTTATACATGCTATTTAATGATGCTCTATGTTGTAATCCAAATGTTGAATTTATCTCATTAAATATTTAATCTAAATTCCGAATGGTTCTTGCCATTTGGGATGAGTTTGTTTAGAATTTTTCTTTGTATTTAAACTATCTACCAATACTAATAATAATTTTATAATCAAACAGGGGTAGTAAAATTTGTCATATATATAAAATTTCATTAGAGTGAAGGTCACACAATATTTTTTCTTTTAATATAAACTTTATATCCAGTATTATTAATTTCAAAAATTGAGACCGACATATTAACATAATGTATTGCTTGAGATTTTAATATTTCGGGAGACATTATATAATTATCAAAAGCTTTGATTTATAAGACGAACACTATATATAGTGTTCGTCTATAAAGTCCAACAGCTACATTGTTGCTCAAAATTCAAATCCTCCTACACACTAGTATAAGCTGCTTTATTTTTTCACACGCCTTGTATTTTAACTTTATAGTCCAAATACCAAACTCATGGATAGGTATTATATTGGAATATCAGATACTTATTATTGTTGTTTACAATGGGGATTTTACCATGATTGTTTGGTAAAGGTATTTAAGCGTAAAATACACCTTGAATATGCTGTAAGCGTTGCAAATAAATAAAAACTAAATAGTCGACACTAATAATATAGATTACAAATGTAATTTGCATTCGGATTTGTACTTCAATATAAACAAATCAATAGGTTTACATGTGTACATTGTTACTTTTGAGAAACAAGTAAGGGTAGGGGATATGATTATAATAAATCAAATATTAGTTACTGTTGGAAATGTAAGAAAATCCATGATATCATTCTAAATAGCAATTTTAAACAACACTTATAAATACCATATTACCAATGATTTATATAAATCTATTATAGTTACACTTTAATAAATATCACAAATTTATTCCGGATGTCATTAATAAAGGTATTTATAGATCAAAATTTTATTTTATATTATTGATTACCAGTATTATATGATATTTATTTGAAGTGTATATTTACAGTAATAATCCGTTTTAGTTATAATTCTGATATATAGGTTTTTAGTAAAAATAATATAAGCTTTAACAATTGTTATAACGTATATTTACTATCGAAATCAATAGGATTTATATAATCCATAAATAATAGATATTAAGCAATATAATGCTATTATCTTAAGTATTAATTTCCTATTTAAACCAAGAATTTTTATTCCATATGAATAATTAATAAAATAATAGTAGTATTCCTTCTAAACTAAGTGTTTTTCACTTATAGTAAAGTTGCATAATGTGAAATTATATTTTACATTTGTATAGACGTATTATTTATTGTTACAAGATACATATGTAATCTGCAATTAATATCAATATGACATCTTTTACATTTGTATCAATAAAGTAATGTGTGCTAAATCAATTTACAAATGAAACAGAGACTTCAAACTCTACTTACAACGGAAAAAATTGCTTCATCAAAGTTTGCTGATTTATTAGGAGTAAACCGTTCAAGTATTTCACATTTACTTTCTGGTAGAAATAATCCAAGTTTGGATTTTTTACAAAAAGTATTGATTAAGTTTCCTCATATAAACCCGGATTGGTTATTATTAGGACAAGGTCCGATGCATAGAAATAATGCACAATCACAAATACAATCATCACTATCTTCTAATACACTTCCATTTAATGATATCATAATTGAAGAAAAAGTAAAAGGGAATCAAATTAAGCCTGCAATAGAGCCTAAGAAACCTAAGAATGAGAAAAATGAAGTTTATTTGGAAGAGGATGAGTCGGTAAGAGATATAAAAACGGGTATAAAAACACCGGAAAATAAAAAAAGTATTGATAAAATTGTTTTCTTTTATTCAGATAATTCCTTCGAATCTTATTATCCTAACAAAAACGATGCATAGAAATGCATTTTGAACATCTATTAACTATGCAACAGAACTTATTATACCAATTAAAACTATAAATGCACCAAGTATAACGCCGAGCTAAATTCAAGCAGCTTCAGGAACGAAGTGAACTAGAAGTTGTATTTTGAATTTTAATCGGTATTAGAATCGTTAATGTCATATTAATAGTAGAATTTTCTATCCTATAATCATTTATCTATATAATGGTTGCTTATTCATAAATCTTGTTTGTAGATTATTTTTAGGGTTTGTAATAAAATATGGACATTCCCTTCAATTTATCTATATTTGTCTGGTTTTAAAAACGCACTGTTTACATATGTAAAATCAATTACAATTCGTTATTACATCATTCATTTATGAAGAAAAAAGTTGAATTATTTACTGTCACTAAAAATCGACGTATTAATCAGGAATATATGATATTGCATGTTGCAAGTAAGAATAAACTCCCTGATATAAAACCTGGACAGTTTGTAGAAATAAAGGTGGAAAATGGACGTAATACATTCCTACGTCGTCCTATTTCAATCCATGAGGTCGATGAAACAAAGAATGAGATTTTATTATTAATTCAGGAAGTAGGTGAAGGTTCCAGGCTTTTGGCAAAATTAAAGGTTGGTGATCCATTAGATATGGTTTATCCCTTAGGAAATTCCTTTTCTCTGCCTGCAAAAGGTAAAGTCTTATTGGTTGGTGGCGGTGTTGGTGTGGCACCAATGTTAATTTTAGGTAGATTATTAAAAGAAAACGGAGCTACACCATACTTTCTATTCGGCGCTCGTACAAAAGAAATTTTAATGGATTTAACTCCATATGAGCCATATGGATCTGTTGGCGTAACAACTGAAGACGGTTCTTTAGGTCATAAGGGATTTGTTACAGATCATATATTAATGAATGGTGGAATTAATCAATTTGATTTAGTTTGTACATGTGGTCCTGATGCCATGATGAGAGCTGTGGCAAATAAAGCGAAATTAGCAGGTATTAAATGTGAAGTATCACTTGAAAACCTTATGGCATGTGGATTTGGAGCTTGTTTATGCTGCGTTGTAGATACAAATGAAGGAAACAAATGCACTTGCACAGAAGGTCCGGTTTTTGACATAAATGATTTAAAAGGATGGTAAATTTAGCAGTTGATATAAATGGGTATTCTCTTAAGAATCCTGTAATGACAGCCTCTGGAACATTCGGTTTTGGAGAAGAATATGAAGATTTTATTGATATAGATGCTCTGGGAGGTATCGTAGTAAAGGGAACTACGTTACACCACAGAGAAGGTAATCCATACCCAAGAATGGCAGAAACGCCATCCGGAATGTTAAATGCTGTAGGTCTTCAAAATAAAGGAGTAGATAATTTTATAAATAATATTTACCCACGTATTAAGCATTATAATACAGGAATTTTTGTAAATGTTTCGGGATCTGCGATTGAAGATTATGTTGAAACAGCTGAAAAAATTAATGATCTTGATAATATTCCTGGTATAGAATTAAATATTTCATGTCCCAATGTTAAAGAAGGCGGTATGTCTTTTGGAGTACATTGTCCCTCTGCAATTGCAGTTACCGAAGCGGTTAGAAAAGTTTACAAAAAGCATTTAATGGTGAAGTTATCTCCTAATGTTACAGATGTAACCGAGATTGCAAAAGGAGTTGAAGGTGCTGGTGCTGACTCTGTGTCTCTTATAAATACACTTTTAGGTATGGCAATAAATGTTGAAAAACGTACTCCTGCATTATCAACAATTACAGGTGGTTTATCAGGTCCATGTATTAAACCAGTTGCAGTAAGAATGGTTTGGCAAGTATATAATGCAATAAAAATTCCGGTAATAGGAATGGGTGGTATAATGAATGCTAATGATGCTATAGAGTTTATGCTGGCAGGAGCTTCTGCAGTTCAAGTAGGAACAGCAAACTTTATTGATCCGGAAGTTACGATTAAAATCATTAAAGGAATTGAAGAATACATGAATAGACATGGGGTTACAGATGTAAATGAACTGATAGGTGGAATGTTAACTCAGTAAAGAGTATTTAAGAAAAGAGTTAATCCCTATATATAAATTTTGAATCAAATTTGTAAATAGTATAATTATTAAAGGAGATCCTATCGATCTCCTTTTTTATTTATTTCCCATTTTTTTCAGACTGAAATACATGCATTGTGAATAATATTAGTACAAAATATACTCTCATCTGAATCAGGATAATAAAAGCTATTAATAACCCAAAAAATGGCTCTATTCATTTAATTGACGGGCATTCTTACTGTTTACCTGATTATTATGGCTGGGTTGCACATATAAAGTAAAATGGCTGCTTAATGTCTTTTCTGAAGTCGCCGACGGGCAGACCAAAACATCCAGACTTAAAAAATTCATTATTCGGTTTGTTGTGACAGTGACCAAATTCACAAGTAGCGGACGAGTCTTTATTCGAGCAATTGAAGTAGGCAGTGGTAAAAAAGCAGCAGATTATAAGTATAAAAAAGGAGAACTAATATAGCTCTCCTTTGTATTTATTACTAGTGATTCAGCTGGGGTTCGAACCCAGGACCCCATCCTTAAAAGGGATGTGCTCTACCAGCTGAGCTACTGAATCTTCCCCTTATTTTTGAGGATGCAAATATATGTTATAAACATTACTGAAACAAATATATTTTGTTTTTTTTGTTTGATAATTAACGATTGAAATATTAATCTATTTAACCCCAGTTTCTTAATTGATCATTTTCTTTTGATATTACATTTATTATAGGTCTAAAATTATTCCTAATGAATCCCCATCTTTCAGGAAATTGCTTAAATAAAAGGTTAATTTTAGTTTTATTCTTACTAATAGAATCTGAAATTGCTGCTGGAGTAATGGATCTTTCCATAGCTTGTCCTACATTAAAACTTGTTAGATTTAAACCTTGTTGTGAAATTAGTAATGCATGTTTCTCAAGTTTATCTAATAGTTCATGTGCTTTTTGAAGTCTGGGTGGTATTTGATAGTTTACATCTGTATTTAATTCTTCATTCCTATTGCTTACAAATGTAATATATTCCTTTTCGATTAGGACTTGTTTGTTTTGCTGTATATAAGATGCCAGAACTTTTACATATTCAATGGCATCATTAATAGCAATTTTTAAATCTGAAAATTCGCCCTTAAACGATATTATTTTATCTAAGGCTTCTTTTGTGTAAACATAATTAAGCCCATCAGATTTGCAATATTCCTCAAGGGTTGATTGTGCCCAACCAATAATCAATTTTTGTAGGCCATCATCCTTAACCAATTCATTATCACTTTTAACCTGCTGTTTTATAATTTGTTGAGATTTAAGAGTGAACCTCATAAGTTTTTCTTCCTGACTCCAGTACATCTTTGAACAAGATTTAGCTGAATTCGCTATCAAATGACCAATAATGGTTTTGTTTTGAGTGCTCATTTTTGCCTTTTGATGATGAATTCCAAATTGATCAATTTCATTCTTAAAATAAACAAATATCAAGTCACGCTTTGAATTGTTTTGTTGTGGTATTGAAATGAGTAATATTAAATGACTGTGTTCGTCAAATATATTTAATTGCTTTTGATCCGATTCGAGCATTTCAAACGGAATTTGTGACTTACTTAACCATTTATATTGAATTTTTTCTAATTGAATTTCATGAAGTCGATCGTTAACATCACTGACGTTTATTTCTTGTTCAATTAATTGATTATTCCTATAAGTTAAGCTTATACCGGATAATTTATTTGTAGAATAATCAGTGTTATATATACCTACAATTCTTTCAACTCCAAGCACCATATCACTAATATGCTGCAGAATCGAAGTGAAGTAATTTAAATATAATGACTGATTAGATATGAGCATGTTATATCATTTACAATCTACAAATATAACTATTTAAGCAATTACTTAAGTTTAATTTCAGTTAAACTTAAGTCTGTATTAAGCATTATTTAATTACTTAAATTCAGGTTAAGCACTAAAAATATTACTTAAATATCACTATTACAACATTATATAGAAATATATTTGTGTTATAGCTTTACGAATATCAATAATAAACTAAAAATATTTAAGTAATGAATACACTAAAATTAAGTATAAATTTATGGTTTTTCCAGTTGACTGAAATGTGTGTTGACTGGTTTATGAACCTGTTTGCAGATCCTGAATACTATTGGACAGAAGAAACACTCCCCGAAAAGCACCCTGAAGAAAGAAACATTATAAATGATATACATAAAAAAACACCTATAAAAGAGATCTCATTAAAACGGACAGAATTAAACGATAATAGATTATCAATTGAGTATGTAGTAAAAAAGATACAGAAAATGAATAAGCTATTTTCTCTTTATATTTCACTATTAAAACGATTAGTGAATCCTATCTGTAATACGATATTTTGTAATTATCTTTACAATATTATTAAATCTTCAAAATTGATATCACTAAAAATTTTCAAGATGAAATTGGTTCGATTTGGTTATATTTGACCAAAATATTTTAACATGATTCGATACCTATTTGCAATTTTTTTCATATTAAGCATTTCAGTTACAGCTAAAGCAAATATTCAACTATCAAACAATTCAAGCATCTCAGTATTAACCTGCTCTGCAGGTGATGAATTATATTCAGCTTTTGGTCATTCAGCAATAAGAATTTTTGATTCCAAAAACAACATAGATTTAGTATTTAACTATGGGACTTTTGATTTTGATACTCCTAATTTTTATTTGAAGTTTGCAAATGGTAAACTAAATTACATGTTAAGTGTGTATGACTTTAAACACTTTTTACCATCTTATTTTAAGGAAAACAGAAGTGTAACGGAACAAATACTAAATCTTAATCAGAATGATAAACAGCATATATTCAATGCTTTATTAGAAAACTATAAGCCAGAAAACAGGCTATATAAGTATGATTTTTTCTTTGACAATTGTGCAACAAGGATATTTAATATTATAAATAATCATGTTGAGAATGAAATTATTTTAAATTGTAACGATAGTATTGGACACGAATCTTCATTTAGAGATTATATGTTTTATTATTTAGCATCATCTCCATGGATTGACACTGGATTAAATACAATTTTAGGTTTACCAGCTGATAATATAGCATCCTTAAAAGAATCTACTTTTCTACCAAATTTTCTTTTTCATGTTTTAGATGGTGCAACAATAAATAATAATCAAAAATCTTATCCACTTGTAAAAGAAACAAGATATTTACTAAAACAAGATTTATCCCAAATATCTAAAAAATCAATAGTACAACCAGGATACTTATTCTGGGGACTTTTAATATTTATCATTTCACTTAGTTTTTTTAATAGACTCAAAAACTTATTTAATTTTGTAGCATATGTTTTATTTATCATATCTGGGGTAATAGGAATCCTTATTACATACCTATGGTTTATAACAGATCATCAGGTATGCGGTAATAACTTGAATATTCTCTGGGCGTTTCCCTTTGTAATTTTACTAGTAATCATCAATTTTAAAAAGAAGCTACATCAAATAATTCTCTCTGTGTATATAGGATTATTAATAATTTTTATTGTTGGATGGTACTGGATTCCTCAAGTTTTTCCGAATGTAACTTTACCATTTTCAGTGACTTTACTTTATATTTCTACGCTTTTCTTAAGAAGAAATCTCCAAACAAGAGTTGATAATTCTAAAAATTAATCACTATCTTATATAACCTAAATCGAATCATTTAAGTAAAAGAAAGAAATAAGTTGACAATTGATTTTAAAAATCACAATTAAGCCTTATCGTACAATTAATTGTATATATTTAGTAGTTTATGTAATTTTGTTGAAAATTAGAAGATTAATGTCATTAATATATAAGATAAGTGTAGCGCTTATCAGCGTTATTATTTTTAGTATATCAAACCTTACACTATTAAATTCAGGTGAGTCATTTGGTGGTGATTTTATTCCTCCAAAACCTACTGTTAATTCTTACCATATTTCCAATGTATTTTCTGATCACAAGGAATTTGAAATCATTGATAAAAATGTTGAAAGATTTTTAAATCGCAATGAATTAGCGGGAGCTTCTTTAGCTATTGCTAAAAATGGTAGAATGGTTTTTGCAAAGGGATATGGCTATGCTGACAAAGAACATTCCCTTTCGGTTCAACCCTATAACTTGTTTAGAATTGCCAGTGTATCCAAATTGATTACCGCAACAGCAGTGATGAAACTTGTTGAATCAAATAAATTATCTTTAGAGAGCAGGGTTTTTGGAGAAAATGCCATATTAAATGATTCAATCTATCTTTCATACAAAGACAAAAGAGTTGAGGATATAACAGTAAGACAATTACTTAATCATACAGCTGGATGGACCAGCAGATGGGGTGACCCAATGTTTATACCTAATGTTATTAGTAAAAGGATGAATATACCATACCCGGTTAAAAGTGAAGATATAATTCAGTTTATGCTTCAAAAAAGGTTGCATTACTCGCCTGGTACCTATTGTTCTTATAGTAATTTCGGATATACTATACTTGAAAAAGTAATTGAAAAAGCATCTGCAATGAATTACGAAATGTTTGTAAAAACAAATATTTTATATCCTTTGGAAATATTTGATATGCAGATTGGGAAAAGTTACCCTTGGGAACGTCTTGATCTCGAGGTTAAATATTATGAACCCCAAGGTAGTAACCTTGTTCCGAATCATCTAGGAGGAGAAGAGATGGTTCCTCAATGTTATGGAGGTAATGATATTGAAACATTAGGTGCGGCAGGAGGATGGGTTAGTTCATCAACAGATTTATTAAAACTTATAGTTGCTATTGATGGTTTTAATGAACCTGCAGATATTCTTTCGGAAGAAAGTATACATGAAATGACAAGAACAGATTTTGTGGGTGAAAATCCTTTAGGATGGCGTGGAATTAGGAAAGGTAAATATTGGTATAGAACAGGGACTCTGGCGGGTACTTCAGCGTTGATTATGCGGAAAGATAATGGCATTGAATATGTAATAATATTTAATTCAAGTTCATGGAAGGGATCAGAGTTTGCCAACGATATTAAGTATATGATGGATAAAACGCTATCAAAAATTACAGACTGGCCTGAATATGATTTATTTACTTTAAATAATCGTAATAAAACTCTTCGCAGGTCTACAATTTTCTAAAACTTTTATCAATTCTATTTGTTTGTTCAATATACAAAAATGGAAATGAATTTTGAATTCTAATCGTTTACATTTAGTTAAATAAGAATAGTATGGATATTGAGTTGTTCAAAATTACAGAAATGCCTTTTGGTGTTAGAAATAATAGTAACCAACCAAATACCGACCTTTATAGATATTTAAAGGAAGAAGGTATAAGGCAAATGGTTAATGATCATTATGAATTATTAATAGAAAGCAATATAAAAGATATATTTCCTCCCAAAGGGGAATTACTTGAAGGAGCGAAAAAAAGATCTGCTGATTTCTTTATTCAACGATTAGGAGGCCCTGAATATTACAAAATGACACGAGGCAATCCAATGTTAGCTAATCGACATCTACCGTTTAGTATTTCACCAAAAACAAGAATAGAATGGCTAAAGTGTTATCGAGAGGTACTTTCGAAAATTAAAAATGTTCCTGATGATATTATTTTGGATTTTTGGAAATGGCTTGATCAATTCTCAAACTGGATGGTAAACCAACATGATCAACCAGACTTTAAACTTAAGTTTTCAATCCCTCAGAAAAAATAGTATTTATTGATTAGTTCCTCAGTTTATTTGGGGAATTGAATATATACTGGATGTCTTATAGTTGATATTATGTTATTTTAATATGTATAAATATATCCGACCTAAGCCGGATATATTTATAATTTTATTTTAAGTTTTTAAGTCTTTCGTCAATACTATTATATTTATCCATCATTTCAAATCGATAATATAAAGTTTTTAAACTTTCCAGTACAGCAACTTCATCTGGTTTAATTTTCAAACTTTTTTCAAAGTACGGTAGTGCTTCTTTAAATGTTTTTTCAGCTACCTCTTTTTTAGCTTCATACTTTTTATAATCTGTTTCAGCATTTGCCAGATTCATTTCTTCAACTCCTTTATTAAAGTATAATACTCCAATATTATACAGTGCATTAAAATAAGCTGAATCTAATTCTAAACATTTCTTATAGTCAGCCAATGCTGCCTCTAAATTCTTTTGATTGTCATATAAAGCAGCTCGTGCATAAAACATTGAAGGATTTGACTGATCTTTTTCAATAGCTTTATTTAAGTAGTTTAATGCATTTTCATCTTGTTGTGTAATCAGATAATAATTGATAAGTTGTTCAATCAATCTAGCATCTTCAGGATAAGTTTCAAAACCTCTTATTAAATTATCACCCATTTTTGCAGAATCTCCTGAAAAACTATATACCTGGTGTAATAATAAAACAACATCTCCTCCACCATATTTTAAACCAATAGTTTTATTAAAATATTTCTCAGCAGCATCCCAATCCTTTGCATTATAGGCAGCTAATGCCGTATTATAAATAATAGCAGTATCAACTTTTTCACCTTGAATAGCAATTAAATAGTCGTTTTTATTAAGCTCCAACAGACTTTCAAATGCACTTAATGCTTGATTAAAATCTTCACTATTAAAACCTTCAACTCCTACATTAGTTAGTTCTGTACTGAAAAGCAATAATTTTTGACCTATTTCATCTTTGTAGCGACCAATCTGTTTACCTTTGTCATTTCCTTTTTTGTCTAATTCAATCGCCTTTTTATAAAAATCAAAAGCTTTTAAAATACCTTCCTTATCTTTTCCTTCTTTTGCAAGTCTGGAATATACCTGAGCAGCAACGATGTATGTCTTAGGCCAATCTTTACTTTTTTCATTCTGAACTGCTTCATCTATAGCTTCTTTGGCTTTGTCAACCATATTTTGATCTAATAAGGTTATTGCAGTTGTAACCTTTCCTTTCTGGGCAAATGTCACAGAAAAAGTCAAAACACTAATTAATAGTAAAATAATCTTCTTCATCATATTAAGTTTTATTGTGTGTATTCTTAATCCCTTTAATTTACTCTTTATTATCTTCTCCCAAAGTATTTTCTGGAGCATTATCAGAATCCTGTTCTTCATCAGGGATTTCAATAATTTCTTCTTCTTTGAAAGCAGAAACCTTTGCTACGGAAGCAATTTGATCATTATTTCGCAAGTTAATAACCTTAACCCCTTGTGTAGCTCTACCTGTTGTTCTTAATTCTGATAGTGCAAGTCGAATAGTAATACCTGATTTATTAATTATCATTAAATCGTTATCATCCGTAACGTTTTTAATGGTAATAAGAGCACCGGTTTTATCTGTAATCTTCATGGTTTTAACACCCTTACCACCTCTGTTTGTAATACGGTAATCTTCAATTTTAGACCTTTTTCCAAAACCTTTTTCCGATACCACTAAAACGTCTTCGTTTTCTATATCTTTCACACATATCATGCCAACTACTTCATCAGTCTTCGCATCCATTGCTATACCTCTAACTCCCAAACCTGTACGACCGATACATCTAACTTTTGATTCATTGAATCTAATAGCTCTACCAGACTTCGTTGCCATTAGAATCTCAGCTTCACCATGTGTTAGTCTTGCTTGAATCAACTCATCCTCTTCTTTTATAGTAATAGCATTTACACCATTAACTCTTGGTCGAGAATAATCAGCTAATAATGATTTTTTAATGATACCTTTTTTAGTACCCATGATTATATAATGACTATTTACATAATCCTGATCATTCAATTTTTTCACCTTAATGAAAGCTTTTACCTGATCATCACCTTCTATATTTAATAGATTTTGTATGGCTCTTCCTTTTGTATTTTTAGCTCCTTCTGGAATTTCGTATACTTTTAACCAAAAACATCTACCTTTTTTTGTAAAGAACAACATAGTATTATGCATTGTAGCTGGATACAAGTGTTCTATAAAATCTTCATCCCGTGTTGTACTTCCTTTAGACCCCACACCGCCTCTGGTTTGTGTCCTAAATTCCACTAACGGTGTTCTTTTAATATAACCCATATGAGAAATAGTAATTACCATTTCATCATCAGCATAAAAATCCTCTGGATTAAATTCCTCTGAAGAATAAACTATTTCAGTTCTTCTTTCATCACCATATTTATCACGAATTTCAATTAGTTCATCAGAAATAATTTCCATTCGAAGATGTTCATTAGCAAGTATATTTTTAAAATTTTCAATTTCCTTGATCAATTCATCATACTCGGCACGTAACTTATCTTGTTCCAGTCCTGTTAATTGACGTAAACGCATATCAACAATTGCGCGAGCCTGAATATCTGTCAGCTCAAATCTTTGAATAAGATTTTCTCTCGCTTCATCAGGACTTGCTGCTGCACGAATAATTTTAATAACTTCATCAATATTATCACTAGCGATAATTAATCCTTCCAGAATATGAGCACGCTTTTCTGCCTGCTCTAATTCATATTGAGTACGACGAGTTACAACGTCATGTCGATGTTCAACAAAATTACTAATAAGACTTTTTAGGTTTAACATCTGAGGACGTCCTTTCACTAGTGCAATATTATTGACACTAAATGAAGTCTGAAGCGCAGTAAGTTTATAAAGATTATTCAAAACGACATTTGCAATTGCATCTCTTTTTAGATCAACTACAATCCGCATTCCATGTCTATCTGATTCATCATTAACATTTGAAATACCTTCAATTTTCTTTTCGTTAACAAGATCAGCAATTTTCATTATAAGCTCGGCCTTATTAACTAAATATGGAATTTCAGAAATAATAATTTTTTCTCTTCCATTGGCTTCACTTTCTACCTCGGCCTTTGCTCTTACAACAACTCTACCCCTACCTGTTTCAAAAGCGTCTTTAACACCCTGATAACCATATATAATACCTCCGGTAGGAAAATCCGGAGCCTTTACATATTCTAATAACCCTTCAATGTCAATATCGTTGTTGTTGATGTATGCAATTGTTGCGTTTACTATCTCAGTAAGATTATGCGGAGGCATATTTGTTGCCATTCCAACTGCAATACCAGAAGCACCATTTACTAATAAGTTTGGAATTCTGGTTGGTAATACTGTAGGTTCTTTTAAAGAATCATCAAAGTTTAGTTGAAAATCAACAGTCCGTTTTTCAATATCAATTAATGTTTCTTCAGCAATTTTATTCAACCTGGCTTCAGTATAACGCATTGCAGCAGGACTATCACCATCAACAGATCCAAAGTTTCCTTGTCCATCAACTAATGGATACCTTAATGACCATTCCTGAGCCATACGAACCATAGCAAAATATACTGATGAATCACCATGTGGATGATATTTACCCAGTACCTCTCCTACAATTCTTGCAGATTTTTTATATGGCTTTGTGGAAGTTACACCAAGGTCACTCATCCCATACAGAACACGTCTATGAACAGGTTTAAATCCATCCCTTACGTCAGGAAGTGCCCTGGAAACAATCACCGACATTGAATAATCAATGTAGGCAGATTTCATTTCTTCCTCAATATTAATTTTTATTATTTTCTCTCCTTCAGCCATTTATATAAAATTATGAATTAGAATTTACAAACGAAAACAGGCCTGTATTAAGCCTGTTTTTTGGTCGGCCTAATTTAGTCAATAATACGCGAAATTTAAAGAGAAACTCTACACAATTTATTAACAAGTCTTGAACTTTCTGAAAAGCGCGTATTTATTGCAATTTTTGGCATGTTGAATGAGGATAAAGTTAAAATTAATTGTAATTTTAAATTGGAAATGAATAATACTCAAGTATAAATATGAATTTAAATTTTTCACAAAGAATTAATGACGTTATTAGTTTTTCCAAAGAAGAAGCTGAAAGGTTGGGAAATCCGTACATTAGTCCTGAACATTTGCTGTTAGGCATATTAAGGGAGGGTGAAGGAACCGCTATTGAGCTTTTAGATCAACTAAATGTTGACATGGAAAAGTTAAAAATGGACATTGAATCAAAATTAAAAACAAATGTCAAAATTGAGCATACAGATCATATTCCATTATTAAAATCGTCAGAAAGAATTTTACGTCTGATCTATTTAGAGGCCAGATCTGTAAAAAGTGCCAATATTAATACCGGACATTTGTTATTAGCTTTATTAAAAGATAACCGTGGTTTTATATCTGAACTTATGGCAGAAGAAAAAATTAATTACGAAAAAGTAAAAGGGTTAATGACCAATAATGAACCTTTAGCTAAGGCCGATCTTCCTGAGGACGATGATCAGGACAGTCCCTTTTCTTCAGGAGGTGGCGGTGGATCCGAGAATCCTCGTTCAAGTGGAACATCAAAAGGTTCTGATACACCTGTTTTGGATAATTTTGGCATTGATATGACTCAGGCAGCCGAAGACGGCAAGCTTGATCCTATAGTTGGAAGAGAAAATGAAATTGAAAGGTTAGCTCAAATATTGAGCAGAAGAAAAAAGAATAACCCGATACTTATTGGTGAACCCGGAGTAGGTAAATCTGCAATTGCAGAAGGACTTGCTATTCGAATTCATCAGAAAAAAGTATCCAGAGTTCTTTTTGACAAAAGGGTTGTAACTCTTGATTTGGCTTCCATTGTTGCCGGGACAAAATACAGAGGTCAATTTGAAGAAAGAATGAAAGCCATTTTAAATGAACTTTCTAAAAATCTGAATATCATTTTATTTATTGATGAAATACATACAATTGTAGGTGCTGGTGGTGCAACAGGTTCACTTGATGCAGCAAATATGTTGAAACCGGCATTGGCCAGAGGTGATATTCAATGTATTGGGGCAACTACTTTAGATGAATATCGTCAGCATATTGAAAAAGACGGAGCTTTAGAGCGAAGGTTTCAGAAGGTAATGGTTGAACCAACTAGCATTGAAGAAACTGTGGAGATCTTGAATAATATTAAGGAAAAGTATGAAGATCATCACAATGTAGAATTTACTCAAGAAGCCATTGAAGCTTGTGTAAAGTTAACTGAACGGTATATTACTGACCGACATTTGCCAGATAAAGCCATTGATGCATTAGATGAAGCTGGATCACGGGTACACATCTCAAATATTATTGTTCCTGAAACAATATTAAAACTTGAGGAACAAATTGAAGATACAAAAGAGAATAAGATAAAGGCTGTTAAAGCCCAGAATTTTGAACTTGCGGCAAGTTTCAGAGATAAGGAAAAAACATATCTTGAAGAATTAAATGCTGCAAAAGAAAAATGGGAACAAGAGCTTCAACAGCACAGAGAAACAGTTGATGTTGAACGAGTTGCTGAAGTTGTTGCTATGATGACAGGCATTCCTGTACAAAGAGTAGCCCAAGCTGAAGGATTCAGACTTCTTCAAATGGGTGACAAACTCAAAGGAAGTGTAATTGGTCAGGAAGAAGCGATTAAAAAGATTGTTAAGGCAATACAAAGGAACCGGGCAGGATTAAAGGATCCAAACAGGCCTATTGGGTCATTCGTATTCCTTGGTCCTACTGGTGTAGGTAAAACCCATCTTGCCAAGGTATTAGCCAAATATTTATTTGATTCTACAGATGCACTGATACGTATTGATATGAGTGAATACATGGAGAAGTTTTCTGTATCAAGGCTTGTTGGAGCACCTCCGGGATATATTGGTTATGAAGAAGGTGGGCAACTTACCGAAAAAGTTAGAAGAAGACCATATTCAGTTGTATTGTTGGATGAAATTGAAAAAGCTCATCCTGATGTATTTAATCTTTTACTTCAGGTTCTTGACGAAGGAAGATTAACCGATAGCTTAGGTCGAAGAGTTGATTTTAAAAATACCATTGTTATAATGACATCCAATATTGGTACTCGTGAGTTAAAAGATTTTGGAAGAGGTGTTGGTTTTCAGTCACAAAGCAGAGAGTCTGATTCAGATCATGCTCGTCACGTTATACAAAAAGCCTTGAAAAAAGCTTTTGCTCCTGAATTTATAAATAGAATTGATGATGTAATAGTATTCAATACGCTTGACAAGGATGATATTCACAAAATTATTGATATAGAATTGAATGGACTATATATGAGAGTTGAAAGTCTGGGATACAAACTTGTATTAACGGATAACGCTAAAGACTTCATTGCTTCAAAAGGATTCGATTCACAATTTGGAGCTCGCCCATTAAAAAGAGCTATACAAAAATACCTTGAAGATGAAATGGCAGAAGTTATTATTCAGGCTTCAGTATCTGAAGGTGATATTATTAATGTGGATTATAATGAAAAAGAGGAGAAGATATTTACTTCAATTTTGAAAAACGAAGAAAATATCGAAAATAAAACTAATGAATAAGTGATTATTCAACAAAAAAAGGATGAACATTTATGTTCATCCTTTTTTTTGTTGAAATGTAAGAAATTAGCTTTTTAATAACTCATCAATTTTAGTAAGCATTGTTTTTGCTGCAGCATCATTTGGATTAATTTCTAATGCCTTATTCGCAAATTCTGTGGCTTTGTCAAATTCAACTTTTGATTTTTCTTTAATTGCATCCCACTGTTCGCGATTTCCTTCAGTACGAGTATTTAAAAGATTAATGCCTTTAGTATAGAAATCGTTACCTTCTTTTACGTAATGAGTAGCAAGCTTTTTCTTCATATGAGCAACGTACTTACTTGTACCATAATCTTTAATCCCCTGAAGAAATGTTTCCTCCATTAAATCAAGTTTACCTAAATCAGAATATGCATCTGCTATATAATAAGTAGCTGCATCTTTTTTGTATCCCAATTCTTTTGATTGTAAATAATACTTTAGAGCTTTTTCAACTTTTTTAGACTTGCGCGCACAAGTGGCAGCATTATAAATCATAGCTGCATCCATTTCTTCCGCTTCATCCCATGCTGCAACAGCTGCTTCATATGATGCCAATGCTTTTTTGTAATCTTTAGCTTTAAGAGCTGCATTTCCTTCATTTTTAAATTCTGCAGCACTCTTCTCCTCTTGCGCAATGGTAGTTCCTAAAACGCTAAATAACAATAATGTTGCTGTTAAAATGTACTTCATAATTTTTTTTTTGATTTATTTATATGAACTTCCTTCAATTTTAAGATTTGTAAAAATAACTATTTTTTAAAAAAATCTTAATAATTGTAAAGGTTTTCATTTAAACTACACAAAAACTATACCTTATTTCAATAAAAACGACTTTATTTCATGTAGGGTTGATTTCATACTGATACTTTTTCTTTCACCTTTCATGAATTCATTTAATCGAGAAGGGACATCTATCTTTTCTTCAATTACAGGTTCAACAACTTCTGGAAATTTTGCTGGATGAGCTGTTTCAAGAAACAATCCTGTTTCATTTTCGCTCAATCCTTTTTCTAACGCCAGATATCCGGTAGCCCCATGAGGATCTAATATATAATTGAATTGTTTATTGACCTTTTTTAAAGCAGTTCTAATATCTTCATCTGTAAACGAAAATGCGTCCATCTTTTCTTTCACCAACTCATGTTTTGAATCGTATAAATCAAGAATTCGAACAAAGTTACTTGGGTTACCAACATCCATCGCATTCGCAATTGTGGCTTTTGAAGCCAAAGGAACATATTTCCCGGTTTCCAAATAACTGGGAACAATATCATTTATATTTGTTGCAGCAATAAATCTTTTAACTGGTAATCCCATAGTTTGAGCAATTAATCCTGCAGTTAAATTTCCAAAATTACCACTTGGAACACAAAATACCACATCATCTTTTACACTTTGTTTCTTTAACTGAGCATATGCATGATGATAATAAATGGATTGTGGTAATAAACGCGCAAGATTTATTGAGTTAGCAGATGTTAGAACCAATTTTTCATTTAATTCCTTATCTAAAAAAGCTTCTTTAACCATTCTTTGACAATCATCAAAAGTACCATCAACTTCAATGGATGTGATATTTTCTCCTAAAGTCGTAAATTGCTTTTCCTGCACCTCACTCACTAATCCCTTGGGATATAATACAAATACATTGATACCCGGAACCTTATAAAATCCATTGGCTACCGCACTACCCGTATCTCCTGATGTTGCCACGAGGATATTAATATCTTTTTCCTGACTGCTCACAAAATGAGAAAGAATACGAGCCATAAAACGTGCTCCAATATCTTTAAATGCCAGAGTTGGCCCATGAAATAACTCAAGTGCATGGATTTTTCCTTGCACATGTACAGTTGGTATATCAAAATTTAAGGCATCATCTACCAAATCCTTAAATTCATCTTCTGGTATATCTGGACAAAAGAAAGGCTTTAAGACCTCAAATCCGATCTCTTGTAAGGTCTTATTTTCTATATCCTCAAAAAATGAAGATGGTAATTCAGGTATATATTCTGGCATAAATAATCCATTATCGGCTGCCAATCCCTTTAATACTGCTTCTTTTAATCCAACTTTAATTGATGGTGAATTTGTACTATAAAATTTCATGAGTTTTTATTTTCATTCATTGATTAATAATACAACACCTTAAATTCATTTTCTCTAAATTTAACGTTGTTGTATATACAATAAGCTTATTGCAGCAAAGTTTTCATAAATTCGGGTCCATATAATACTCCAAATCGACCATTTTTAGCTGATTCTTCGTTATATTCTGAAACATCATCTGGTGCTAATCCCGGTTTTTTAATGAAAAAAGGAACAGTATCTCTTGTATGGGTTCTTAAAGCACATGGAGTTGGGTGATCAGGAAGCAATGCGATAGTTACAGGTTCATCCATCTTGTTTACTTCTTCGATTACGTATTTCACCACTCTCTCGTCAAGATACTCTATCGTTTTTGTTTTTAATTTAAAATCTCCTTCATGTCCTGCTTCATCACTTGCTTCTATATGAAGAAAAACATACTGATTTTCCTTTAAGGCCTTAATAGCAGCTTCTGCTTTTCCTTCATAATTGGTATCATAAAGACCGGTAGAACCCGGAACATGAATTGCTTTTAATCCTGCATAAGCACCTAGTCCATATATCAAGTCTACCGCAGAAATAACAGCTCCGGATTCAATTCCGTATAGTTCATGCATTGTAGGCATGTCAGGAGTATTACCTGCAGACCAGGGCCATATCATATCAGCAGCCGGTTTACCAGCTTCTCTCCTCCTTACATTAACCGGATGATCTTTTAAAAGCTCTTTCGATTTTAACATTAAATCAACAACGATATCTATTGTCTCCTGTGCGTTTTGATCTTTTGGTGTAGGTAGAAACTCTTTAAAGTCTTTACCAGGGATATCATGAGGTGGAACACAATTAATTTTATCACTTCCTCCGTTTAGTACCATCAGATGTCTATAACTAACTCCAGGATGAAAGTTAACCATATCTGATCCTAATTTTTCCTGAAGATACTCCATAATTTCTTTTGCCTCCTCAGTAGAAATATGACCAGCAGAGTGATTTAATATTTTCTCATCTTCAATGGAAATAAGATTACACCTAAATACCAAATCAGTTAAAGATGTTTTTACACCCATAGATGCTGCTTCAAGTACACCTCTGCCTCTATAGTATTTTTCAGCATCATATCCCATAACCATCATATTTGCCACCTCGCTGCCTGGGTGTAAAGATGGAGGTACGGTATCTAATAATCCAGATACTCCGTCCTTACATAAACTATCAATATATGGAGTTTTTGCTGCCATTAAAGGCGTTTTGTTTCCTAATTCCTTTATTGGTTCATCCGATGCCCCATCAGCTAATATTACTAAATACTTCATGCTTTTTCTTTTTTAAATCAGATAATAATAAAATTACTTATTTGCCACCTTAACAATATCAGCAAATACACCTGCTGCAGTAACATCTGCACCAGCACCATATCCTTTAATTTGCATAGGATGTTCCTTATAATGTTCTGAATTTATCAGGATTATATTATTACTTCCTTCTAAATCATAAAATGGATGAGTACTATCTATTTCAATAAAACCTACTGTGGCTTTTCCATTTTCAAGTTTAGCGCCATATCTAAGTATTTTCCCTTGCTTAGCTAATTCTTTTCTTTGTGATTCATAAGTTGAGTCATAATCTTTAATTTTAACCATAAACTCATCCAATGATTTACAATCCAGATATTCCTGAGGAACAAAAGGAACAACAGAAATATCACTTTGCTCCATTGCATATCCAGACTCTCTTGCTAAAATCAAAATTTTACGAACTACATCTGTTCCACTCAAATCAATTCTTGGATCAGGTTCGCTATAACCTTTTTCTTTAGCTTCTTGAATTACATCTGATAATTTATGGTCTTCAGATACTGTATTTACAATATAATTCAGAGTCCCTGATAATACTGCCTCCAATTTAAGGATCTTATCACCACTCATAACCAGATTATTGAGAGGGGCAATAATCGGTAATCCAGCTCCAACATTGGTTTCAAACAAAAACCTGACACCTTTATTTAAAGCTGTTGATTTAAGTTTTTGATAGGATGAATAGGCCGAAGAGCTTGCAATCTTATTAGCTGTTACTACAGATACATTAGAATCTAATACATCCTGATATAACTCTGCAATACTGGCATTGGCTGTACAATCGACCATTACACTATTGGCAAGGTTATATTCCGAAATTCGTTGTTTAAAAACATTCAGGTTGGTAGTCTCTCCTTCTGTCATCATATCTACCAAAATACCCTGTGTACGAATTCCTTGTGGATTAAATAACATTTTTCTGCTATTTGCAATACCTGCAATCCTTATTTTAAGTTTATTCTCTTCAAATAATTTATCGGCCTGATTATTAATTTTCTCAATTAACATTTTACCTACTGTACCTGTACCAATCAAATAAAGATTAACAACTGAAAACTGAGATAAGAAAAATGCTTCGTGAACAGTATTTAACCCTTTCTTTAAATCCTTTTCTTTAATTACAAAGGAAATATTTAGCTCAGAAGCACCTTGAGCAATGGCAAAAATATTAATACCATTACGCCCCATACTATTGAATAATTTTCCTGAAATTCCAGTAGTATGCTTCATGTTTTCTCCAACAATGGCGATTACAGCCATTTTGTCCTCCAAAGCTACATTGTTGATCTGATTTAAGGCAATCTCTGTTTCAAATTCTTTGTATATTAATTGAACGGCCTTTTGTCCTATTGAAGATTCAATAACAATACTTATAGAATTTTCTGAAGAAGCCTGAGATATAAGGATAACATTAATATTTTCCTGCGCCATTGCTCTAAATAAGCGCATTGCAATACCTGTTACTCCAATCATTCCTATACCCTGTAAGGTTAAAAGAGATACATCATTGATTGAGGAAATTCCCTTTATTTTTTTTTCTTTTAAAGGCGTTTTCTCGTCATTAATTAATGTTCCTTTGGCTTCTGGATTAAAGGTGTTTTTTATTAATATTGGAATTGATTTTTTATAAACCGGCAAAATTGTAGGAGGATATATAACCTTGGCTCCAAAATGAGACAATTCCATAGCCTCTGAATAGCTTAACCTGTCGATACAATAAGCACGACTGATTATTCTAGGATCCGCTGTCATAAATCCATTTACATCTGTCCACACCTCAAGAACTGAAGCATTATATGTTGCAGCTATTATAGAAGCCGTAAAATCGGATCCACCTCTACCTAGTGTTGTTATTTCATTATTTTTATTAGCTGAAATAAACCCTGGAAAAACAGAAATCTTTCCTAATTCCTGCTGGATACTCAACAAATTATTCTCTGTTTCTTTAAAATCAACAGAATCTTTTCCAAAAACTTTATCCGTTTTAATATATTCCTGTGATTCAAATAGTGTAGCATCAGAAATAAATTCTGAAATTAAATAAGAAGAAACTCTTTCACCAAAACTGGTTATGATGGCTTCACTTTTACGGGTTTTTTCTTTTAACATATAAACCCCTTTAATAATAGTGCTTAACTCTTCAAAAAGCTGATCAACCTTAAATTTAATGGTCTGAGCAACATCCAAAGAAAATAATTCACTTATAATATTATAATGTTTCTCCTTTACTTCACTATAAATATCAAAACATTCGTTATCTCCCATTTCGGCAAGTTCAGCAGCCTTAATGAGTTGGTCTGTTATTCCTCCAACTGCTGACACAACAACAATAACCTGCTCTTGTTCCGATTCTACAATACTTTTGACCTTTAATATGCTGTCAGCTGAACCTACAGATGTTCCTCCAAATTTTAAAACCTTCATTATATTTTGATTGTTTTATTTTAGGTTACCTATCGGCATGAAATGTAACCTGCCACACTTGTGTATAAAAAATTCTTTGTGGCTATAGTTTATATTAATTAGTATCCCAATACTTATTATACCATACAAATGTAAATTAGTTTTTACTAAATATGTTCACCATATGTAATAATAAAAATTGGTATGATTCTATAGATGTACAAAATTGTATAAATAACAATAGTACCTTAAACGGAATAATTAGCTAAACCCCCAAAGGGGTGATAGTTGAAGTAGTTGTTGTGGTAATTGTATGGAATAATTTATAAACCATAAGTTTTTATTCAAATTTTGTAATAATTTCTCATGCAAAAATAAGCTTTTAATTCAATCTTCAAAAAGAATAATATGACTTTTGACATATTTTAATGATTTTCATACTGATTTAGTTTACACAATGGTTCTGTTTAGTGTTTGTCTATAAAGTCCAAACACCCGACTTTATGGACAGGCACTATTTAGTTGATAACCTAATTTCTTTATCAATCCTTTGTAGATTTATCAAAGTTATATTTAGATATACTTCTATAATTTGAAGGAGAGTCTTGTACAAAATAATATAAGCCTCCCCAATTATGTTTTACTTTGTAAAAAGTCTTTTGATACTTCCCGTTTTTAATAATGACACGCGTTATTTGTTTCCCATCCAGCTGGTATATCTCCAAACTTTTCCCTTCCGGATAGTGATCCTTTAACGGAGGAAGATTAAAAGGATCATTATGAATTTCAGAACTTTGTTTTTTTATTGCGGTAGACCTGGCAGGAATTACTTTTGATGGTTGTGCTATTTCAACTGTTTTCTGGTATATTACTACTGCTTCTTTTTGGTTTTGTTTGACTTCTATTTCAGAGATTCCATTATTTTTATCTTTTTTGAAATGCCAGTTTGAATACTTCTCATTTATTTGATTCATTTTATTTCTAATGGATAAATGGTAATCCAGATCATAATCAAAATCATTAAATGAATCTGAAAATTGTATTTTAGCCACTGGTTTTTTAAAAAACATAGTATCTACACCTGGAAATACTGGAAATATTTCAACAAGAAGATCGTATGGATAAATAGCTGACTTATCAATTGAATTAGGTATATAAGTAGAAAACAGAACATTTTTTGAAACATATCCAATTTTTGAAAAACAGAAATTATATTTCTTATTCCAGTCTAAATAGGTCACAAAATTTCCATCTAAATCAACAGGAACCTTGAATGAATTACTTTCTGCATCTACTAATAAGTTTACTCTACTGGAATTTCCATCGCGAACATAAACTGTTCCTCTAATCGGATATTTCGATTGACCTTGTAATTCAACCTGGTAAAATATCAATATAAATAATCCAATAAGCAGCCGGATTCCGTTCATGAATATGGAATGATTTTATCTCTGCTAAAATATACAATTAAGCGTGAAAAACCAATATTGGGGTTGTTGTATGAAAAAGCATTTTTTTTGCTATTGAAGGATTTAACAATCTGGATATCATATTCCTTTTAAAAGCTGTAAATGATAATATATCAATAGCTTCTGACTGCACAAAACTTTCTATCCCAACCAGAAAATCTTCGTTTTCTATAATTGTAAATTCAAGTTTACTTTTAACCGGATGTTTGTGAAAATGTTCAACTAAACCATCCATTTTAACTTTATTTTTCTGAAGATTTGAAGGAGTTGAAATATGACAGCATTTTATGGTCACGTTAAGCGGATGTACAATGTTAGATAATATTTCTATAGCGTTATAATCAGGTTCGTCAAAAATCACCAGATGTCCAATGTTATTTATAGCTTCTAGTCCCTGATAGGAGAAGCTTTCAGGAATTGCTAAAACAGGTTTTTTTGCTAATTCGATAATTTCCGAAGTTACACTTCCTATTAAATCTACCACTTTTCTGTCTGCCCCCCTTGTACCCATTACTATTATTGATGGATTGTAGATTTTACTATAATTTAAAATTTCTTGCTCTGCAACTCCTTGATGTACATCAGTTTTTATCGTTACTCCTTTAATGTTATTGTCAGATACTTTTTTTTCCAGTTTATCCTTTAAAATTTTAATTTGCTTATGATTTTCTTCTTTTAAATTTAAAATGACTTCATCCAAATTAATATCATATACATATGAATCATTAAAAGGAAGACCTGCATGAAGAGGAGAAAAATAGGAATTGAATAATGTAATTTCACCTTTCAATTTACTTACCCAATCAAAGGCAAAATCCATTGCTTTTTCTGAATATTCTGAAAAATCAACAGGAACCAGTATTTTAATGTCAGAATCAATTTTGATGTCCTTATGTTTAAAATCAAATTCTGATTCCCGTATGGAGTCAAACACGATCATTGCCTTTTCAAAATCTGCTTCACTAATGTTAATTTTAACACCTGATGAAATTGACCCCTGAATGAGGTTTAAGTGCTCCAAAAAACATGTGACTCCTTCATTTTCCAGTAATGATTTTACCAATTGAGCCTTCTCATATGTTAATGTGGCCAGCGTAATTATTTTATCATCCATAACATTAGTTTTTATAGATTTCCCTGACTATTAATTTAATGAAATATTTACACAATTTCCACTATTACATTAACAAACAAATCCTTACATCAAGGAATTTTAAAAGTCTCCCAAAATTTCGAATCTGATTTATTGACTCCCAAATACTGCCTGTCATTAATCTTATTGTCAAATGGCAATACATCTAATACCTGTAAATAAAGTTTTAATGTATATTGAGATTCATTTTCTTTCTTTTGTAAGTAATCAATGGATTTTAAAGTATATCTACTCCCCCTTAAATTATATTCTGTTTCAACTTTATATTCAACATGATCTCTCTTGTTTTTTTCAGGATTACAAAAACTATTTCCATGAATAAATTCACCCTCTCTGACAATTATGGAACTATTTTTAAGTATTGCCTGATTTCTCATATTAAGCCATAGCTTTCCACTAAATTTAATGGCCTCAGGATCACCACAGTTCTGCATGGTAGGATTATTACACTCATATTTTATTACCCAAACAGAATCTTTGTTCAGTACATCAGTCCCGATGATATCAATATTGAAATCGTTTAAACCTGAAATTGATAAAATATTGCCTGGACACCTCACAAGATCATGATCAATTATAAAATCAACATATGCTAATCCATTTCGTATTGAGTTGATATCAACATTTGTTTCGTTTTCTTCAATAGAATAGTTTCTGGATGTAAATGCATCAGTAAACGTTCTTTCATTATATCCATTTTTATCAGAAAGATTTATTATTGATTGACTGATGACATTTTCATTGGTGAATAAACTATTTGTCTTTAAATAACAATGATATGTAAATGGTTTGCTCAGGTAATTTTCCTTTATTAAATGACTTGCTGTCTTAATTAGTCCATATGCTATTTTTGATTTAGCTTTTACACTAACTTCAGAAATTCCGTAGTTGACAGGAGCAAGCTTTATTTCATGAAAACCTCCATTGCCTAACTCACTTATTTTAAGTGATTTTGTTTGAAATCCTACTGCAGAAATCCTAACTACTTTATCCATGTATGAGTTTGATATGGATAATTCAAATTCACCATCAACACCTGATGCTGTTCCCAAATAGGTATCCTCTATACCTATATTTGCAAATTGTATAGGTTCATTTGTTTCTGCGTTTAAGATTCTCCCTGAATAAGTTCTGTTTTGAGAATTCCCTGCTGTAGAATAAATCAGTAGACAAACAACAGTAATAATTGTATGTATTGTAAGATGATTCATATTATTTCGATTTATGTAGAAATACTTTTAATGATGAAGGATCCAATTTTCGAGTTTGTAAATTGATATTTCATGTTAAAAGTAGTCATTAATTTATTTCTATTTACTTTGAATTTAAAATGTTTTTCCAACGCATCTTAAATTGATTATACCAGGGTTACAATTAATCCATATTAAATGATTTTGATGCAATTATAAGTAAACAAACCAATTTATTAAATAGTGTTCGTCTATAAAGTTCAACTACTGCGTTGTTACTCAAAATCCAAATCCTCCTATACACTGGTATACTGCAGTTTGATTTTTTTACACACCTTGTATATAAACTTTATACACCAAACACCCTACTTTATGGACAGGCAATATATAGGTAAGAAATAAATAATGCATGCTATATTTTATTACAATTTCAGATATAATGCTGTTGGGATATAAAACCCAGCTTAAATATTTTACCCAATATTCATGAGAAACAAAAGGTATATGAAATGGATTTTTAGGAGTAGGTTGAAAAACTTTGCTAATTTTGAATGAAATTAGAAAATGATGTCAAATATAATAACGACACATTAACTTGAGATAGATTCATAATTGTAATTTGAGCTCATTAATTTAAAATTGTATTATTCTTAACAGATGAGAATCATCATAATATCTAATAAAACTATGAAAAGTAAATTAATCATACTCTGTTTGGCAGTTTTATTTTTAAATAACAGCTGTATTGTTTCTAAGAAAAAATATAATGCTGCGTTATTAGAAAATTCAAGTTTAAATAATAAACTTAATATCGCACTTGAAGAAAACAACAAACTAGATAGTATCATTAAAAATATGACTGCTGATTTTGAAAAAATGAAAAATGAACTTCATTTAAGCAATGCAGTTAAATCAGATGAAATGAGTGATTTATTATTAAAAGTTACTCAATTATCTGATTTGAATTCAACATTAAAATCAGAGTTAGATGAGACTAAAAAAATGTACCGGACACAAAAAGCAACGTCTCAATCGGTTACTGGTGAACTTCAAGACTTAAAACAAAGTAATACTATACTTAAAAGAGATACTGCCAGGATTAAATATGCTTTAGAACTTTCTAAAGAACGCTTTAATCAGCTTGAAAAAGAACTTAATTTACAACAGGAGAAATTATCAAAATCCTTAAGTAACAATCAATCTTTATCGCAGGAGATGACAATTAATAAACAAAAACTAAACGCATTTGAGCAGCAATTAATAAAAAACAAGGAGGTTTTGGAATCAATTTCTAAGGAATTTATTGAATTAAGAAAAGAACTACTCACTGCGAAATCAGAAAACCGTTCTGTAGATCCTAATAAAAATAAGCATATCGATAAGATTGCCCGAGAACTAGGACATTATTAAATATATAGAAGAGTTTTTTGGGAAAAAACAAGAATAAGAAGGTGTTGGTAACACCTTCTTATTCTCTAAATGTAAAATCTACTAATGTTAAATCGAACCAAATAGGTTCAGTTCCATAACCCAGGTATGAAGGAATAAATAACTGAACTCTTCCACCTTTTCTAAGATAAGGAATACCAATAATCCATCCTCCAATTAAATCTGATAATTGAAATTCGATTTCTTCTGTAGATTGATCAATAATCTGACCTGATCCCAACAGGTATCCAGTATAGGTAACTGAAATGTCAAGGCTATCGATGGATATAGTATCCGCCATAATATCTCCCAATGGCAGTCCCTCCTCTAATCCGGTTTCAATTATCTTAAGATAAAGTCCACTAGGATCCGCAATTGTATCATTTATATTATTTTTTAATAAAAACTCCTGAATAAGTTCATCATTCGTTTTGTAAACTAATTCATCATTAGTACATGCGTAAAATGATATAATTACGATGGAAAAAAAAATTATTCTCTTAAGCATGATGTCTTGTGTTTATGTATTATAAAAATTATTTATACAGAATCTATTTTAATTGTCTTACCTCTATTCTTGATTCTTACTTATATGTTTTTCATAGGCATCTACAATACGCTGAACCAGAACATGACGTACAATATCATTAACGGTAAATTGAATGGTTTTGATACCCTTTACATTTTTTAATATTTTCATTGCCTGTACAAGACCAGACATTGATGCTCTTGGAAGATCTATCTGAGTAATATCCCCTGTTATGACATATTTGGTACTCTGACCCATTCTGGTCAAAAACATTTTAATCTGATTTGTTGTTGTATTCTGCGCTTCATCTAAGATTACAAATGCATCATTCAATGTTCGGCCTCTCATATAAGCCAACGGTGCAATTTGAATTGTTCCATTTTCCATATAATCCTTTAATCTGGCAGCAGGAATCATATCCTGAAGTGCATCATATAAAGGTTGGAGATAAGGATCAATCTTCTCTTTCATATCACCTGGTAAAAAACCCAGTTTTTCACCAGCCTCTACCGCCGGACGACTTAAAATTATTCGCCTAACCTCTCTCCTTTTCAACGCCCTTACAGCTAATGCTATAGCTGTATATGTTTTCCCCGAACCAGCTGGCCCGATCGCAAAAATTAAATCATTATTATCATATTCCTGTACAAATAATTGCTGATTTGGTGTTCTTCCCTTGATCGGTTTACCATTTACTCCAAAAAGAATTACGTCATCGGCCTCTTTAGATTTACCAACTATACCACTATCAATGATTTCAACTATTGAGTGTTCACTCAAAACGTTATACTGATTATAATGATCAAGTAATTGATGTACCTTTTCTTCAAACCTTGCAACTTCCTCCTCCTCTCCCATAGCTTTTAACCAATCACCTCTGGCAATGATTCTCAGCTTTGGAAATTTATTTTTTAAAATATCAAGTTTAACATTTTTAATGCCTAAAAACTCAATTAAATCAACAGATTCCAGATAAATTAGTTTTTCTATCATATAAAATTTTGGAAATACAAAATGCAAATTAATATAAATTTTAATTATAAAATATACTTTTCTCCAGTTTTAGTCTGTAGAACATTTGATATTAATAAGTAACAGTTGTTAAATGGGTACCTAAATTGAAAAACTTCATTTTTTAATCTCAATATAAATTGATATTTCTACTTTTGATTTAAATTGAAATTTTTGAAAACTATATACCATGCAACAAAAAACATCAGCATTTGAAAGATTACTAAATATTATGGATGAACTCAGGGAAAAATGCCCGTGGGATAAAATACAAACAAATGAAACCCTTAGAACCTTAACCATTGAGGAAACATATGAACTGGCGGATGCAATTATAAAAAACGATGCTAATATGATTAAAAAGGAGTTAGGAGATTTATTATTGCATATTGTGTTTTATGCCAAAATAGGTCAGGAGAAGAATCAGTTTGATATCAAAGATGTTATTGATTCGTTAAATGAAAAATTAATTTACCGTCATCCACATATATTCAGTGATACAAAAGTAGATAATTCAACAGAGGTTGAAGAAAATTGGGAAAGGTTAAAATTGAAAGAAAAAGGTGGCAATAAATCTGTTTTAGAAGGAGTTCCTGAATCGTTACCGGCATTAGTTAAAGCCAACAGAATACAAGAAAAAGCAAGAGGCGTTGGTTTTGATTGGGAAAATCGAGAACAGGTCTGGGAAAAAGTACAAGAAGAAATTGACGAGGTAAAAGAAGAAATATCCAGGTGTGATCAGGATAAAATGGAGGCAGAATTCGGAGATCTAATATTTTCAATTATAAATACCGCTCGCCTATATGGGGTAAATCCGGAAAATGCACTTGAACGTACCAATAGAAAATTCATTAGCCGATTTAATTATCTGGAAAATCAAACCATAAAAAAAGGGAAAGATTTAAAGAAAATGAGCTTAGAAGAAATGGATATGATATGGGAAATGGCCAAAAAAAATGACCTTGAGAATAAGTAATTCATTTTTCTCCATCGATGTGGATGGCTTGAAATATATAAGACTTTAATAAATCCACATCTATTTCTTTTATATGATAATATGTTTTAGTGTATACTTGTTTACGATTATTTTTTTCTAAAAAATTGATTTCATCATTTAATAAGTATCCGTTGCAAAAACCAATTATTACGCCATTTTCCGGTACCTTACCCCAAGGTACACTTGATGGCCAAATAAATAATACTCGTGAATTTATATAATAATATGGAATATTATAGGCTAATTTTTCAACACATACCGGCATACATCCAAGTATTATTTGCCTTAAATAATTAACTATTTCAAGTTCATTCGGAGGTAAGAAACTTAAGAAATCCTCTATAGATTTAAAATTAACTGGCTGTATTTTAGACATAAAGAATAAGGAAATAATTTCAATTAGAATTGGTAGATTACCATTAAAAAAACAAAATGAAGATTTTTAAATCAAAAAAAATGATATCATATTAAATAATGAGTTGATAAGGCTCTGATATCAACTCATTTAATTTCAACCATCCAATCTATTAGAGATATTCTATACAATAATGATTTTATGTAGTCAACATCACGCTAAATACAATATCAAATTTATTCAATAATTTTCAACTCGGTTCTACGGTTTTTTGCCCTTCCGGCATCTGTATCATTTGTCGCTATGGCATCCTTCATTCCTTTTCCTGAATAAGAAACCCTTTGAGGTAATATCCCTTTATCGATAATATATTGATACACTTGTTGAGCTCTCTTCCGGCTTAATTCAATATTATAATCCTCCGTTCCAACATTATCTGTGTATCCAATGAGTTCTACATGTACTTTTTCGTTTACATTTAAAAACGAAACTACCTTTTCAAGTTCAATTTCTGATTCAGGCTTCAGTAAATAAGAATCTGTTTCAAAAAATACATTATTTAAAATTACCTGTTCCCCTATTTCAATTGGCTTTAAATAAACATCAAGAACCATAGGATCTGTCACACTTGATTCGCTTTTCATATCAAAATGATCAGAATAAAATAAATAGCCCTTTTTGGAAACATTCAAAGCATAGGAGCCTGCAATGGGTAAACAAATTAGAAATTCACCGGAAAAATCCGTAGAATTTGCTTCCACAATCAACTTTCTTGATTGAAGATCTTTTAATTCAAAAGCAGCTTGTAATTGTTTTTTTGTTTTTATGTCAAAAACCCTACCTTTTATATACGAAACGGGTAATGGTTTAATTTCTTGTGGCATTTCAAAACTATATAAATCCTTACCTCCATATGATTTTTCGAACCTTTCTGAAGAAAAATAAGCTTTGGTACCATCTGAAGTCACAACCAATCCGACATCATCTCCAGACGAATTGATAGGATATCCAAGATTTTCAGGAATTGTAAATTTTCCTGCATCATTCATTCTAGATAAAAAGATATCCATTTTACCCAATCCGGGCCAACCTGAAGAGGAGAAATATAAACTTCTGTTATCATGATGGATATACGGAGATACTTCATTCGATGCCGTATTTATTTTATCTCCAAGATTCTCTGGCTGACTAAAATAAGGCGTTCCATCTGGCTTTACACCTATAATTTCTGCTCTCCAGATATCATTTCCACCAATTCCTCCAGATCTGTTGGAGGAATAATATAAAGTTTTTCCATCAGAAGAAAAAGAAGGTTGTGATTCCCAAAATGGGGTATTTACAGGACTCCCAATATTTTTTGGATAACTCCATCCATTTTGGGTTCTATAACTAAAATAAATATCACAAGAACCCTTAGAGTCTTTGCGACCACAGGCGGTAAAAAACATCCAATTTCCATCAGCAGAAAGACTTTGGGCACCTTCATTACTCGAACTGTTTATAGGTGGTAATAAACGTTCACTTTGCCCCCATTCGCCATTTCTGTCCTTTATAGTACGATAAAAATCTTCGTGATAATAATTTACCATTGCAGGAGAAAACTGACTATTGTTAACTGTGGAGTCTCGAGGTACCAGAACGGTATAAACCAGCACTTTATCATCCGCAGTAATACTAGGCCAATATTCGTTATTTATTGTATTTACTAATGGTCCCAGATTTTCCGCATTAATATGTTTAGGGTTTTCCTTTACTTCTTTTGCAAATTGTACTTTTTTAAGCCAGTTCTCAACTTTTTCTTTTGAACGTTTACTTTTCGTCTTACTATAGTACTTTTCAAACCATTTTACTGCAACCTCAAAATTATCTAAATTAAAATTTGCTACACCCAAATTGTAATAACATTGAATATAAAAGGTAGAATCAATTTGAATTACTTTCTCCAATAATTGCGCTTGATTTCCATATTCTTCCTGTTCGTAACAGACCTCGGATAAAAGTAAATATGCCTCTAAAAAATCAGGATCTTTTTTTATGGCCTGATTTAAAGGCTCTTTTGCCAGTTCAAATTTGCTGGATGCATAAAGTGATGATGCTGTTTTATATAACGAAACCGCTTTTTTCGATTTGGTAGATAATTTTTGTGCAAGCAATTCATTCGAGGCACTCAGATTTATAAATAAACCTATCAGCACACAGCTTACGGATAATAATAATTTCACCTATTTAATTTTTATCTGATTTTATTGCAAAAATAGCATAATATAAATAACCTGCTTTTTAAATTGAAAACAACAAGATACTTGACTTATGTAATAATGTATTGTAAATTTAATATTTAAGCGTGATTTGTATTTTTAATTTACAAGAAAAATTAACCTACCTTAGACATAAACCTATCATCGTGCTGATTAACTGACTATTGTTGTTTATACATTCACTTAAAAGGGAAAGGCCGGCTTTTAGGGGATGTGAGTTCGATATAAAATGTTGGATTCTGATTTGTGCTTATAGTTAGAATTTTTTATGCATTACATAAAAAACTGATCTGCCAGGTTAATTTTAATTAAACTCAAACTATAAAAATATTAAATTTTAACCACACAAAATAAATTGTTATGAATCCTAAAACTACCTCAGAAGAACAACGTGTGCATACATCTGACATTCATAAAGCAAAAGAAATATTAGACAAACTAATTCATGCACAGGAAGTTGGTGATATTGAAATTTTTTCAGACTGTTTTATACATAGTAATAAAGTAGTTAATATTGGTACTGATATTGATGAATACTGGATTGGATGGAAGCCATTTTATACTTATATGAATAAAATGATAAAAATTAGAAGAGGATTAAAAATAAATTCCCGCAAAACAAATATTGAAATTTCCGAATCAGGTGACACAGCCTGGTATTCTCAACTCATTGACACATGCATTGAAACGAAAAGTGATCCATTCAGACTTGAGGGCTTCAGACATACAGGAGTTCTGCAAAAGCATGATAATAAATGGAAGATTGTACAGTCGCATATTTCAGTAGCTTTAGAAAATGATAAGAAAGAGTTTGGATAGTATTATAATTTATATTGCTTAATATTGTAATCGTATTTTTAAAACCAGAGAGTTATTTCTTTCTGGTTTTCTTTATTGAAAGTATAATTTTAAATATTTGCATGGAAAAAATCTCATACCTTGAAAATGAATTATCCCTTAATCCTTCAAAATTAAATACGCTAAGAATTACAAATTATTTAATTAACAATCCCAATAAAGTTAATGATCTCTATAAGCTATTTGATCATGAAAATAATAAGATTAAATGGAAGGCTGCCTGGGTATTTGAACATGTATTCTTTGAAGATCCTGAATTAACGAATCCTTTTATTAGTGATTTGGTAATGAACTTTTCAAAATACAAACAAAATGGAGTTAAAAGACATATTTCTAAAATATTAGCCTACAGCGAAATTAACGACTTAATTGATGGGAATTTTATAAATTATTGCTTTGATCTTATTTGCCATACAGAAATTCCGGTTGCCATTAAATCCCATGTAATGCAAATCTTATTCAATATCACTAAAAAATATCCGGATATAAAACCTGAACTGAAATTGGTATTGGAAGAACAAATACCATATAATTCAGCAGGTTTTAAAAGTAAAGCAAAAAAGCTGATTAAACTTTTATAAATACCACTCATAAAATACATGAATATAATGCTATAACCAGCTGATTTATAAACGATTTTATTCTTTCAATTTATCTTTAAACAACCTCTTGAATTTTTCAACTTTAGGTCCTACAACCATACTACAATAAGGTTGATTTGAGTTATTTTCAAAATATTGCTGATGATATTTTTCGGCAATATAAAACTTTGTAAAAGGACTTACCTCAGTAACGATTGGATCTTCATATAATTTTTGATCATTAATTACTTTAATTTGCTCCTCAACGATTCTTTTTTGTTCATCAGAGTGATAGAAAACAACTGAACGATATTGAGTACCAATATCAGCTCCTTGCCTATTTAATGTAGTTGGATTATGAACACTCCAGAATACCGTTAAAATTTCATTAAAAGAAATAACATCCGGATTAAATGTAATCTGACAAACTTCGGCATGTTCGGTATCTCCATTACAAACTTCTTCATAGGTCGGATCAATAGTTTTTCCACCTGAATATCCTGACACAACAGAAATAACGCCTTGCAACTGATCATATACAGCTTCTACACACCAAAAACATCCTGCTCCGAGTGTGGCAACCTCTTTATTCTGACTTTGTATTTTCATACTTATAAATTTCTCAAATAGAACAACTTATGATTAATTTAATATTCATTCAGATTATTTCATGTGTTTATAATTTAGCAAAACCTTCATAACCAATGCAAGTTTCAATCATGCCCCTGTGTGTTCAATAATTTGCTCTGGCCATACCATGGTCATATGAAATAACCTGTTGATACAATTGTAATAATTTATTTTAGAAGAAACATTTAAATCAGTCATATAGTTTAAAAAGTTGAGTATGTTAGGGTAATCAACTGAATATTATTAAATGGGTATACTACGATTAATAAAGGATTTTGATGATTTTTATTATCAAAAATCAATAGTGTATTGTAAATTTGGTGCGAACTTAAATATTTATCAATAGAAAAGAATTAAATGAGCGGATATCCCCCACTTGCTGAACGACAAAGACCTACAAATCTTGACAATTATATTGGTCAGAAACATTTAGTTGGTTCTGATGCCGTTTTGCGTAAAATGATTGATTCAGGTGTTATTTCTTCTATAATTTTATGGGGACCTCCGGGAGTGGGGAAAACAACTTTGGCAAAAATAATAGCCAAACAATTAGATCGGCCATTTTATATTTTATCTGCAATAAATTCCGGAGTTAAGGATGTTAGAGAGGTTATTGAAAAGGCTAAAAAAACAAGGTTTTTTAATAGTCCGATTCCAATATTATTTATTGATGAGATTCACCGTTTTAGCAAATCTCAACAGGATTCTTTATTGGGTGCTGTAGAACAAGGTATATTTACGTTGATTGGAGCAACAACAGAAAATCCTTCATTTGAAGTCATTTCTCCTTTATTATCCAGATGTCAGGTATACGTATTGAAATCATTGGAAAAAGAAGATTTACGTAATCTGATGCATAAAGCCTTAACCACAGATGACGTATTAAAAAAGAAGCACATAGATATTGTTGAAGAAGAATCATTATTCAGATTTTCAGGGGGTGATGCAAGAAAATTGCTTAATATTCTGGAATTAGTTACTAATGCGTTCGACGAAGATAAAATTTCAATAACCAATAATATTGTAACAAAGTGTCTGCAAGAAAATCCTTCTGCCTATGATAAAAACGGAGAAATGCATTACGACATTATTTCGGCTTTTATAAAATCAATCCGGGGAAGTGATCCGGATGCAGCTGTATACTGGCTTGCCCGGATGGTTGAAGGAGGTGAAGATCCTAAATTTATTGCACGAAGGTTGGTTATTTCAGCCTCTGAGGATATCGGAATGGCCAATCCTAATGCGCTATTGCTTGCCAATCAATGTTTTGATGCTATTGCTCGGGTTGGTTGGCCGGAAGGGAGAATAATTCTTTCACAAACTACCATTTATCTGGCCACTAGTCCTAAAAGTAATTCGGCATATCTGGCCATAAAAAAGGCACAATCTTTAGTTAAGCAAACTGGTAATTTACCCGTTCCATTGCATCTTAGAAATGCTCCTACCAAACTAATGAATGAGTTAGGATATGGGAAAGAATATAAATATTCACATGATTATGAAAATAATTTTGTAGAACAAGAATTTCTGCCGTCCGAAATAAGTAAAAACCGGTTTTATGAACCTCAAAAAAACCAACAGGAAATAAAGATTCTGGATAGATTAAAAATGCTATGGAAGAAAAGGTACAAATAAAAGCATCTCTTCAAGAACATCAGGTATTACCATCGTGTTTCAGGTTATTTAACGCCTCCCTCATAGTGAAATTGGTACAATAGTAAATCGATAGCAGAACTATTTGATATATTACCGAACACAGACACTGACACCCAAAAGCACATTATCATAAAAAACAATGTGCTTTTACTATTTAGTGTCTGTCCATAAAGTCGGGTGCCTGGACTATAAAGTTTAAACACGAGGCCTGTAAAAAATTCAAACCGCAGTATACCAGCGTATATGAGGATCTGGATTCTGAGCAATATCGTAGTAGCTAGACTTTATAGTCGAACATTATTTATAAATCTAATTTAATGCTTTTTTCATTGTAGCTCCTAAATCAGCTGGTGATTCAACAACATGAATTCCACATTCTTTCATCACCTTCATTTTTGCAGCTGCAGTATCTTCTGCACCACCTATTATAGCACCTGCATGCCCCATTCGTCTTCCTTTAGGAGCAGTTTGTCCGGCAATAAATCCAACCACTGGTTTTGTGCCGTTTTCTTTAATCCATAAAGCAGCATCGGTTTCCATGCTTCCACCGATTTCTCCTATCATAATTATTCCGTCTGTTTCGGGATCATTCATTAACAATTCAACAGCTTCCTTTGTAGTAGTTCCAATTATAGGATCGCCTCCAATTCCAATACATGTACTTTGACCTAAGCCTTGTTTTGTGAGCTGATCCACGGCTTCGTATGTCAAAGTTCCTGAACGTGACACCACACCTATTTTACCTTTAGTATGGATAAAACCAGGCATAATTCCAACTTTTGCTAATCCCGGAGATATTACTCCCGGACAATTAGGTCCAACCAAACGGGTACTTTTATCCTTCAAAAAGTTTTTCACCTTAACCATATCTGCTGTTGGAATACCTTCGGTAATAGTAATAGCTACTTTGATACCGGCATCAGCGGCTTCCATAATTGCATCTGCTGCAAATGCCGGAGGTACGAATATAACAGAAACATCTGCATCAACTTTATCAACAGCATCCTTAACTGAATTAAAAACAGGTAAATTTAAATGGGTAGTCCCTCCTTTTCCCGGGGTTACTCCTCCAACCAGATTAGTACCATATTCAATCATTTGAGATGCATGAAAGGTTCCCTCGCTGCCAGTGAATCCTTGAACTATAACTTTTGATTTATCCGTAACTAATACGCTCATAACAAATATTTTTATCTAAATATTAGAGTAAGAAAATATATTTTTTTTTCATAAACCCAATTCAACAGGGTTTATTTTAATACAACAAATGCTTACCTGATAATATTTCCATTATTAAAAATTGTTTTGGTCTGCAATCATCAACCTCTTTAATATTAGAATAAACATTTTTTAATTTACTTTTATCATGAGTAATGATATTCTATTTCAACAAAAGGTTTCAATTTAAACACAAATTAACAACTTTTGTTTTATTTAGTGTCTGTTAAACTCTTGTTTTATGTTAATAGTTAATTGTTTTTTTGCTATTTGCTTAAAATTAAATTAATCCTTCAATAGGTATTTGAAAACTCAATACTCAATACATGTAGCTATATCTCAAGCACTTAAGCTTTTCGATGTATTTCAACAGAGCGGTGATCTTGTTAAATGATTCGCTTCAAGTTATACCACAATTTATTCATCACTTATTTTGCTAATTTCTGATTATTGCATCGTTTAATATAATTCACAATTAATAACAAGTAAATAACATAGCCTTAATGTATACATAACAGATATGCCTGTGCGTAATAATACTTTTATGCCATTGATCAAAATGGTACACTGAAACTCTTCATTGAATAAAGTAATTAGTTTTTTTATTGAGATTGTTATGCGTTGGAAAAATCTTAAAATTGCTCACAAATTAAACTTGATTTTTGTTTTTTTTATTGGAGTTTTAATACTTTTTGGAATAATGGTAATCAATAGAATGAATGGTATAATCATATCTGCAAACACTCTTTCTACCAATCAAATTCCATCATTAAAAAAGGTTGCCGATCTTGAAAGAAACTGGCAACAATCTATTTTTTATTTAAGAAGTTATGGCTATAGCAGAAAAGAGGATTTTTTATATGATGGACTTACGCATTTACAGTTTACAAAAAATATTCTGGCTGATATTACCAAACAACTAAATATGGATCAGTCAATGCAATCGCAGTTAAAAATTCTGAGCAAGGAATTAGAATCATTTTCAGCGGTTGTATACGATTCAAGAGATTCTTTTGAGAAAATAAGCGTCATTGAAGAGAATTCTGATTCAATTTATAAGTCATCAAAAGAGTTTTGCATCAGAAAACGGGAACAGAATATTTCCAATACACAATTTTCTAAAATCTTAAATCACTTAAATAATATTCATTCAGAAGTAAATATTTCCAAATCAAGCTTTGATCCCAAAACTTACAAGAATATTAAAAATGAATTTATTAGCATTAACAAATTGTTTGCAGACTTAAATTCCAAATCCTCTGGTATAATAGATTTACAAAACTCAATTAAAAGACTTAACGCTAATATTAGTAACCTAATAACATTAAGAGCTAGCACTCAAAGTCTTGTTGTTGATCAAATGGATAATGGTATTTTATTAACTCAATTATTATCTAAATTACTTTTCCAAAAAGCAGAAATTGCAGTAAATGACAAGATTGAAATGGCGTCGGATTCAAAAAACTTCCTAATTGTGGGACTTGTAATATTAGTAATAGCAAGTTTGATTACCTCCAGATTTTTATCAAAATCGTTTACTAAACCCATTTATCAATTAATGAAGTTTGCTAATTTACAAGCTAATGGGAAACTAAATAGCGATATAAACCTGCAACAGAATGATGAAATTGGTCAACTGGCAGCATGTATCAAAACCAGTAATTTAAAAATCAAAGAAATGGTAATTCGTTTAGCAATTGCATCAAAAAGCATTAACGATATTAGTACTAATTTCAATGATAAGGCAAAAACATTAAATACTCATTCCTCTTCGCAAGCCACTTCTTCAGAAGAATTATCTGCAGCCATGGAAGAAATGGTTTCTTTGATCACACAAAATACAGATGATGCTGATTTAATTGTCGCTATAAATAGAAAATCCAACGAAACTCTGAACCATGAAATGAAACACACACAACATGCGATGACAATTATGGATGAATTAATAAATAAATCTGAAAGTATTAAAGACATTGCATTGCAAACCAATATACTTGCTTTAAACGCAAGTATTGAAGCTGCTAAAGCGGGTGGCTATGGTCGTGGTTTTGGAGTGGTTGCAAAAGGAATCCGAGATTTAGCAGAAAGGGCTCAGGACATTTCAAAAGAAATAAATACAATATCATCCAAGGGAAAGGAATATTCTTCACTTGTTGGTAATAGTTTGAACAGAATTCATAGAGAAAGTCAACAAACAACAGAATACATTCAAAAAATTTCACTGTCTGTCGTTGAACAACAAAGTGAAGTCTCTCAAATATCTAATGCTGTTAATGAATTTAATGATCATACACAACGCATTGCCATAATGTCTGAGGACATGTCTGTTGTATCTGAGAGGCTAAAAAAAGAATCTATTGATATGCAACAAATGATTGGTTTTTTTTCTGTTGAAGGCGCAACTATAATAAAAAATGAATCTGTCAATAGAAATCAGAATAAACAAAAACAAGAAAATATCACATTCAGTAATTGAGATTAACCATATTCTTTCGTCTCTAAAGCTACCTGGGATTTTTCAGGCCAGAATTGATGAAAAATACAACAAAAAAAACACTAGTGTCCGGTAAGTTAACGGAAACCCGGGAATGTTAGCTGAACTCTGCCCAATGATTTTGTTTACGATTTCAAATTAACTTATTTTTTCTTTGAACCAATTTCTAAAAACCTGAGTTCGACATAAAATTTTGGATTCAGACCGCCTATAAATAGTGAGATTCAACTGAAAATTATGAAACAAGCATTTTGCGAGTTCAATGTGGCCTATCATAAAGTTTCCACATTAAAGAATAGCGGGCTATTTTGAATAATTTTCAGGAAGAAGATCGCTGTTTAGTTCCTGATTATTGCTGCGTTCAGCATAATCAAAGTAAACTTTGC
>JBNKRV010000203.1:0-82377 GCA_050296935.1 Marinilabiliaceae bacterium
ATGAGAGTTTCCGCTTATAAACAGCGATCTTCTTCCTGAAAATTATTCAAAATAGCCCGCTATTCTTTCATAATTTTCAGTTGAATCTCACTATTTATAGGCGGTCTGAATCCAAAATTTTATGTCGAACTCAGGTTAATAAGCTAATTCCCTTACTTACAAAAATACTTTAATCCATTAATAACCTGCTCTATCAAGTAGAGAGCACCTTGTGATCCCATAGTGGCTTTAGGGATAACATCGGTATAGCCCAAAGAAGGCAAAGAAATTTCTACACCAGTAAAGGTTTTATGCTGAACCTTTTCCTGAGCAATGGTGTTGCCATCGGCAAATAACATATGATACTCGCTGTTAGTAATGTTTCCAAGAACATTGTCAAAACCTTTACTAATCAATGATTCTTTTAAATGCAATACACTTTGTGCATTTAGATTATTGGTTAATTCAATAGCAGCAGGTACCATTCCAAGGTATGGAGTTAAAAATTGAAATAGTCCTGAGGCTTCTGTAATATCAGCCTTTATGGCGTATGAGCTTCCCTTGGGAAAGCCGCTTAATGAATTAAGAGATTGTAAATACCGGAAACTGATAGCTCTTGCCTTGTTGATATCCTGAATGGCAGGTTCCGGTGAAATATTGAGTTCTGTGCAAATGGTTTCTATCCAATATTGGGTTGCATCAAAGCCAATTGGTACGGGAAGTTCAAGGGTGGGGGTGTCGAAATTATTCTGATACCATGACTTGATCTCACTACCGTATTCAGAAGCCACCAAAACTTGTAAACGGGCCGATGAACTATCTTTAAGTTGTTGTGTATCACAGCCGGCCATTAATGTGCACCCAACCTCGACACCTACAAGGTTTAATAAACGTTTTAGTTCATTGAGGTTACCCTCGTAATGTTTCTGATAAATTGAAAAGCCAACCAGGTTAATTGTATTCTGTTTTACTGGTTTGGTTTCAATATTTAAGTTTTCCAATAAGGCGATACTAGCATTTTGAAAACCAACGTTATAGGGTTCAGAAAAACCAGTATTCTCAATGCAGACAAAAGGAATATTCTTTGTTAATGATTTTTTGATGATTCCATTAAGGTTATCGCCAATAAGTGCAGTACCCGGGGAGTTTATAACTGCAACAAATCCGTGACTATCATTAACAACTTTTTCTATAGCCTTTTTAAGCTTTTCCTCTGAACCATAAACAAAATCATTACCATCAATATAAGTACAGGGAATTCTGTTTTGACGAAAATAGAACTCTTCACCAATTTGTGCAGGATTATAAGAAGTTCCTCTGCAAAACTGACTGTTTGAAACAGAGGCATGATAAAATTTACATCCGGTAGGTCCGTTTAAGATAACAACACCGTTTCTTACGCCATCAAGTGCCCATATAGCTCCGGAAAAGGCATCGGCATTGATATGGGGGAAGGAGTTGGTTAAAAGCCCTGAGTTTGAAGTTGGTTGTTGTAATGTATTAATCTTTTTTTTGTATTTATTTGTCTGCATGTTTCCTGTTTAAAATATTCAACATCAATTATTTAGAATCCCTATGCTTCAAAAAACTCCTTAAAATACTTTTCATCTGCTTTCCACCCTTCGTGAAGTGTTTTATCGAAGATGGTTGCCCATCGCTCAGCAATGTCTAAAGCCCCAAACATTCCGTTATCAGGGCTGTATGGAATCGTATCTGTAAAAAACTCATTTCCGAATTCACTGGCATTATAATTCGATAAAAGGATGTCTGGTTTTAGCCTTCGGATTTCATCTTCTTTACCCACCATCTCGTAATTCATTTCAATGGGTATATCACTTGAATACCGGCTTATAAAACCATCCTCCTGGCAAGAGTTCATGATGCATAATTTGATTAAATTTATTTCCAGATGCTTAACCAGCTCCAGCAGCCAATCGATGTTTCGGTTGTAAATAATGATGACCAGCCTTTTGTTCTTTAACCGGTTTTTCAGATGTTCTACCTTTTCAAAATAAATGTTGTTTTCTACGTTAAGGATATCAGAAGTTAACTTTTCGTTCAGTTTAAAATGCCTGCTTAATTTTTGAATAAAAGCATTCGTCTCAAAATGTCCTACAGGAAAATGCTCGTCGAAAAAAGGCATATCGAGTTCTTTTTCGAGATAGTTTTGCAGCATTCGTCCCTTATAATCGTTAAATGCCTGAATGTTAAGAGAAGCTTTTTTAAAGTTTTGGATATTTTTTAATGGCGTGTCTACCAAAAAGCGGCAGTTCACCTTAATGCCCAATCTTATAAGTAAAGATTCAATGGCTTCAAAATTGTTTGCTGAGTTTTTATAAAACGATTTTTCGCCTATAATATTAACCGTTCTGTCTTCGGGGGTTATCGTTTTATTAATTAGTGATGATGAAATTTCAACATTAGCCATCATAACACCCTGCATATAATCACCGGCAATATCTCCATCTGTTTCTATCGGGATTACCGGTATATCTCCCGTTTCTTTTAAACTGCTGAGTTCATCTCCAATAATGCCGGATGTGCAGGTACTTACAATAAAAATTGCCGTAGGTCTCTTTTTTTTACATTCCGCAATTTTATCCCGTAATAAATCAATGCCACCAAAAACCATTATATTTTCATCCTTGTCGGTACTGATTAATTGAGGTTGTATTTGGTTCGGAAATAAAGTACCCCTCTCGTTTAAGGCTCTGCGTCCTGCAGAAGTAATGGCATTGTACGCCATGTGAGCACAGGAACGTGGGCCATGCGAAATAACGATAGCATCATTAACCTGACTGCAGACCATAACCGCACCGCAATAAGCACAACCATGTAAAGGTTCGCGATAGAGCATATTTTTTGAAACGATGCGGTTGAGTTTTTTTAATGCTAAAAGAGGAGTTTTTGCGTCGACAACTTGCTCTGGAACTGCATTTTGATTTATAATGGTATGTGTATTCATTACCGTAGTACCCAACACTACTTTTTCCAGTTCAGATTCGCTTAATGGTTTGGCTTCGTATAATGTAGGATTATTGGCAATATGGGAAGCCATATTTTTCAGTTCCATGGCAATATCAGACTCCGGGAAACATTCGATAAGTGTTTTTCCTGCTTTTTCTGCCTGAGCAAACAAATCGCTTCGGGGAATGGTTAAAAGAACAGGTAGACCTACAGCCTTGCAAAAACTATTTACTCGTTCCTCTTCGCCTTCGATGTTACGTTTGTTAAAAATTATTCCTCCAATACGGTGTTTCGATTGATTGAAATGTGTAACTCCGCGCAAGATATTGTTGGCAGAATAGATGGACATAAACTCTCCTGATGTGACAATATACACCGCATCAGCGTATTCGTTTCGGATAGGTACAGCAAAACCACCACAAACTACATCTCCAAGTACATCGTACAAAATAAGATCGTAGTTTTTTTCACGTATGCCCAGATCCTCCAGCAGGTTAAAGGTGCTTAAGATACCCCTGCCGGCACAACCAACGCCCGGTTCAGGGCCACCGGCCTCTACACAATCCACGTTATTGTATCCTGTATTTAATACATCATCTAGTTTGTATTTATCAGGACTAACTTTACGCAGGTATTCAAGAACGGTAAGGGGAGATTTACCATTTAACAACTGACGCGTTGAGTCATGCTTGGGATCGCATCCTACCTGTAATACTTTATGATTTTCTGCTGCTATTGCCGCAGATACATTGGCAGAGATGGTTGATTTCCCAATTCCACCTTTACCGTATATTGCTATTTGTTTCATGTCTGTTTAAGTTGGATATTATTTGCGGGTACTTTATTTATTTGCATAACCATATAAAAATCAAATTCCTTATACCATAAAAGGGGCTTGAAGTTTATTCAAGCCCCGCTAAAAAATCTTTTAAATCAGATTAAAACCTGAACATACCTTTAATCCGGAAGTTTCTTCCCGGCATATGGTAACCGTCTTTTTCGGTATAGTTTTCATCAAAAATATTTGCTAAATCAGCGCCAATACCAAATGATTTATTTAGGTTATAAAACACGCCTGCATTAAAAACCAGGTGTTTCGGATGCTCAAGAACACTTGGTTCTACACCGGTATCTTCATCAACCAACTCAGGTCTTGTGTTTGGATAATACCTGAACCAGTTGTCTTCGAATCTGCTTCCTATAACACGTCCGTTTAATTTAGCTGAAAATTTATTAGAAGTATATCTTAATCCGAAGTTACCTGATGTTTTACGAATGTATCTTAGGTCAGCTTCTTCATCACTTGAATCATCTTTTCTAGTGTAATTAAGCATAAAAGTAAAATTGGCATATGCTTTTAACGAAAACGCATAATCATGCAAAGAACCAAAATCGTATGCTACGTTCATTTCCAAACCACTCATATGAGCTTCATCAGCGTTGGCAAAAGTTTGTGCTCCTGCTACTTTTTCTGATGCAATAGTAGCAATAAAGTCACTAAAATCGGTATGGAAATAGGTGAGGTCAAAATCAATACCTAATTTATAATTATTTATTCCTGCTCCAATATCAAAAGTTTTTGAACGTTCAGGATCCAGTTCCGGATTGCCTATGTAGGAGTAGTAACCTTCATATCTACCTGCTTTCTGAAAAGCAGTTGGGGCTAAAAATGCAGTACCGTAGCTGGCATGCCAGTTAATTCCGTGTACTAAATTGTTTTTTACCCCGATATTCGGATTAAAAACGTTGTGTGATTCAGAGGCTTTTTCAAAATCCAGATGTTCCGTTTTGTTCAGTTCAAACTTAATATGGTCGAAACGGCCGCCAGTTGAAACAATAAGTTTATCATCGAAAAATTTAAAATTTCCTTGCGCCAAAACTCCTGTTGCAATATTAGCGTAGTTTGGGTTGTAAGGCGATGTTTCCGTTGAACTGTCAGACCATCTTTCAGTATCGTTTTTTTTGCTGTTGTTATCAACTCCTACCACTATATTATGGTTGCCCAATTTAAGTCGGTCCTGTAACTGGAAACCATAGGTTGTTAGTGTTGCGTTACTCGATATATATGCGTTATCCGAAGTAGAGCTGTAGTACTCAGTTAAGTCTTTATGGTAAAATGGTGCAAATCGAATATGATGAATACCTGTTGTTCCTTGTAATTCCAATCTGGTATTTGTTCGGGTGATATCCTTTTTATCCGCTGAATAATTGCCCCATATGTCTCCCGGTGACATTATTTCATTACCATCATAGATTCCAAATCCGGCATCGATTTTCCAGTTTTCGTTAAAATCATAACCTAAGCGCAAATTTCCGCCATATTGCTCGTAAGTCGTATTTTCGTAGGAGACTCCCTTTGATTCGTCAGTTAGGATATTTTTTTCCTGTTCAGATAAACGAAGTAGATTATCTGAACCTGTTTTATAGTCGTCTGTCTGAGCTTCGGTATATAAACTTACATCGAAGTTAAATCCGTTTTTTATACTACCTCCGGCATTTGCATTGATATTATAATAATTATAACTTCCGTATGATACACCTGCATTTCCGGTTATATCTCCTACAGATCGGGGTGTTACAATATTGATAACTCCACCCATTGCTCCGGAACCGTATAATGACGAAAACGGACCTTTCATGATTTCTACTTGTTGTACATTAGATAAACTAAGCGTAGAGAAATTGTTAGTTCCTGCCGGAAGCCCGTTAATAAGTAAGGCATTGTATTTATTAGTAGTACCCGGACTGAAACCTCGCATACCTATAGAACTCATTTTTCCCGGATATTGAATAATGTCAACTCCGGAATTTAGTTTTAAAAGCTCTCCAATATCTGTAGCCGGACCTTTGTTTACTTCATTTATTTTAACTACCTCAATTTTGTTAGGTAAATCTTTTAGTTTGGCATTGGTTCTTGAACCGTTAACTACCACTTCACCAATATCGTATTGTTTAATATTGGTTGTGTCCTGACTTACCTGAGCCACAGTGCTTAAGCAGAATAAAGCTGCAGCGATAAACGTTAATCTTTTTTTCATTTTAATTGTTTGTAATTGTTAAAACTATACTGTTTATCAATTGCAAACGGGCGTACTTTTTACAGTAAAGCTTTTCGCTTTATCACAAATCAATAGTGATAATTTTCGCTTTTTACCCGAAAGCATTAGGTATCGTGCAGTAGGTTTTCCGGCTTGTCAGACAGTATGGTCGCCTTCCCATCAGAAATCAATCAACAGTGGCATAATGACAATACTTTAACCTGATATACGGCTGCGGGAACAGCTCCTGAATTTCTTTTCAGATTACAGGATTCCCTGTCTGCATACCTTTGTTTTTATTGTTGTTTGATGTTGAATGCAGGCTATGTATAACAGCTTGCATTCAATATCAATGTTTTATGTTAGTTCTCTTTTTCAACCAATTCGGCCATGATTACAATAAGAGGACTAACCATAGCTTCCCAAAACGGACGTGGTGCCAGATTGTGTTTGTCTTTACTATGTCCTTTCATTGGCTTAAGGCCACGTGCTTCACGTAAATCGCTTAAGTATTTACCAGCAATATCGTGCACAGTCCTTTCATCCAATAATCCCCATTGTTGTTGGTCTATCAGGTGAATGATAGCAGCAAAAGGAGCTAATAATTTTTTGTCTGAATCAACCGCTAAAAATGCTTCGTCAAATTTTTGTTCAACCTTGGTACTTTCAGGAAACATATGACTGTGGTACATTTTTACCTTGTCGGATGTAATACCGTATCGCTTTGCCTGAAAGGAAATGCGGGATTGTCGTGTGGTGTTCATACCGGTTTCTTTGTCAAGGGCTTCTTTAACAGCTTCTTTAACAGCCGTTCCGATGAGTTCACCCAAAACATTGTGTTTCCCGGCACTGCTAACATAAGTTTCAGATTCTAAATCGTTAATCATAATCACACTATCAGTTCCTGAACCTGTTGCTAAACCTGTTGAATAGCAACTGTTACCCATTAGTTCCTGTAAGGCAGCTGTTTTAGCTTCGGTTGCTGTCATCATTGCTCTGAACAAAGTACCTTCGGGCATATTTGCATTGATTGAAACAAACATGTTAATGGTTCCTGAAGTTTCTTTGTGAATCAAATGCTTCTTTTCAAGCTCATCATACCCCGCAGGGTCTCCGGCACGCCCTCCATTAACATCGATACCGGCAGTTACCATAGCCATTACTTTAAGTGGGCCATGTTCTTTGGTAATTGTAGCCATGTTTTCCATTAAAGCTGCAGTACCCATACCGGTAGTTAGGGTAGGGTCAAGCTCAAGCTCCCGGGCAATTACAGTGTAATGACCTTCCAGTGTATCGGCTTTCATTTTATGGCATCCTTCTTTTGGTTTGTTTTTGCCACAACTTTGGTTGTATGCAAATTTCAGGTCATTACGATAACCACCATTTAGAACTGAAGTACTGGCCACACCGCGCTTGCCATTAAAGCTCACTACAACAGCATCGTTGTATAAATAAGCTGTATCACCAAGGATAGTGTCAAATAGTTTGTTTCTATTTTCCATAATTATGTATTGTTATTTGTTCTGTTTATTAAATCTGATATTGGGGGTTAGAAGTGATTTACACTTCCTGTTTCTATCTTCGTTCTACCTTCTATTCACTATCTGTTTTATCTCTTTTAAATTTTCTAGTTTATAATATTCTGCTTCAAGGGTTTTAGCTAGTTTTTGAGCCATGCCCAGACGAATAAATCCGGTTTCGGTATCAATAATGATAAACCGTATGGGTTCTTTTGCCGCCTTTTTTGCTGCTTCAAGTGCTGTTTGCATTGGCTTTTCGCCTTTAGAACATTGATTTGCCCTGCCATCGGAAAGGATGATTACCACAGGTAGTACCTCAGGATTTTTACGAATGGTGGCTTTCATTAATTCAACAGAGCTTCTGATTCCTGCTGCCAGAGGTGTTTTTCCTCCAACTTTTATATCTTTTAAACACTTATGTGCTAAATCTAAGCTTCGGGTTGGTTGTAATTCAAGGTGAGCATTGTTTTGATTAAAACGCATCAAACCTACCGAGTCACGTTTTTTGTAAGATTCTTTTAGTAGCTCAAAAACAGCAGCTTTAGCTTCTGCCATACGGCGATTGATTCCCATAGAACCACTGGTATCCAACAAAAATAAAATTGTATTGCCTACGCGCTTTTCACGTACTTTTATTCTGATATCTTGTTTATAGATTGAAACTGCATTCCCGTTTTTTGCTCTGATTTTTTGAAAAGGAGCTGCGGCTCTTAAGGTGGCATCAAAGGCTAAATCAGAAATGTCACCTTTAGGAAACCGGACTCTAACATAGTGCCCATGCTTGCTGTTTGTTTTGGTTTTGCTCCGTTTGCCGGTGCCTTTATTTCTATGGATTCGATCCTTTTTGTACTCAATAATATTTGTATTAAGCTCTAAATTTCCGATCTCAAAAAGTTCTTCATCTAAAGAACTATCATTGGTGTCATTCTCTTGCTTTTGCTCTTGTTCCTGCATGTCGTTAGATTGATGCTCGAGGTCGGATATGGGTTGCCGGGTGTCAGAAGTTGACGATTGGTTGTTAGTTTGTTGTTCTTGGGTGTCAGGTGATTGTTGTTCGGAGTTGTCTTTACCCGAATTATCTTGATTAGTATCTTCGTTTTTAGGCTGGTTTGCCGTTCTTATTCTGTGTGCCAAAGCCAAGCCTTTTACTAATTCTACATCTTCACGTGTTGTATTTAGCCTGTTCTCAAAAGCCGCAAGAGCCATTACTCCATTACAGAAGGCGATGTCGCCCCGGTGTCCGGCAACAAAAGATTGATGGCAAATATCAGCGATAAGTTTAATCGTATTTTCACTTAATTCTACTTTCTCAACAAGCTGCTTTGCCGTTTCTATTTTCTCAGAAAGCAGGCTGTTTTCCAATTGGTATTTTTGAATAAAGTGTGCCGGATCTGTTTCAAATGCCAATCGGTTTTCAACGATTTCTATACGGGAGCGGATGTTTGTTTCCGCTTTTACATCCACATAAAACCCAAACCTGTCCAGAATTTGTGGTGTTAAGCCTCCTTCCTCGGGGTTCATACTTCCAATTAAAATAAATCCGGCAGGATAGGAGTAAGATAAGCCTTCTCGTTCAATGGTACATATCCCTGAACTTGCAGCATCCAGTATGGTATTGATAATGGATTCTGATAACAGGTTGACTTCATCAATATATAAAATATTACGGTGTGCTTTGGCCAATAATCCCGGTTGAAAGATACTTTTCCCCTCTTTTAATGCAGCCTCTATGTCAATACCGCCCAACACCATATCCTCTGTAGCGTTAAGAGGTAGTGTGACCACATTAACCGTTGGTAATAATGATGTTAAAGCACGTACTATAGTTGATTTTGCAGTTCCTTTTTCTCCGCTAAGTAAAACTCCACCAATAGAAGGCTTGATGCAATTAAGTAGTAATGCCTTTTTAACAAGCTCTTGACCGACAATGGCAGAGAAAGGGAAGGAGGCAGGTTGTCGGGTTCTATTGGTCCGATGTTGGGTATTGGAAGTTTGTGGTGTGGATATAAGCATAGGTGATTCAGAACAAACCGTAGATTGCTTATTTAATTTAGCTTCTATACGCTGTATTTTATTATAATTCTTCTCCATTTCTAGTTTTCCCTACTTCTGACTTCCTACTCTTCAAACATCATGATTACAACTTCTGACACATGCTTTCAGCCTCAATCAGATCACGCAATTTTTGAGCACAAAACTCTGATTCTTCAAATGGAAGACGGCGCATACGGTGCGGCAAAACCAACTCTGCAGCACTGTATATGTCTTCTTTATTTACGTCTGTTCTGTTATTTAATGCAGCATGAGCCAAGGCCGTTTTTACCATAATAATATCAGCTCTGTGCCCATCAACGCCTAAAGTGATAGAGATTGTTGCAACTAATTTGTATAGCTTTTCATTGAACTGAACTTGTGGCAGAAGTACTCTTGCTGTACTTAGGTTCTGTATTAGCTCATCTTGTTCTTTTTGGTATTGTGATACAAAATCCTCAGGTGCTTTTTCAAATGCCAGCCTACGTTTGATAACTTCAATTCGAGAATCTACATCATGTTCGCCCTGAACTTCAACAGCCAGGCCAAAGCGATCGAGCAATTGCGGGCGCAAATCGCCTTCTTCCGGATTCATGGTTCCAATTAAGACAAATTGAGAAGGGTGGGAGTGAGAAATACCTTCACGCTCAATCATATTTACTCCCATTGCAGCTACATCTAGCAAAACATCAACAATGTGGTCTTCGAGCAGGTTTACTTCGTCCACATATAAAATATTTTCGTGTGCTTTAGCTAACACGCCCGGTTCAAACTTTTTTTCTCCATGTTTAATAGCGTGTTCAATATCCAGAGTACCTGTAACTTTATCTTCGGTTGCACCAATAGGCAATTCTATAACGCTCTTGCCTTCAAAAATATCAGATAGGGCACGCACCATTGTGGATTTTGCTGTACCTTTTTCTCCTTTAATTAATACACCACCAATTTTAGGATTGACCAAATTGAGGAGTAGTGCTTTTTTCATTTTTTCCTGACCTACAATAGCCACAAAAGGAAATGAGATTGTTGCTACTGACGATATTCCGGATTGCATGTTATTTATATTATTCATTGGTTTTTATACTGAATGTTATACTGTTTTTCCTTCCAAATTACCCTCACATTCCAGGTATAGCTCTTTTAATCTTTCAAGTGTTTCTTCTTTAGCGTTCCACATTCCCCGTTGTGCTGCTTCCAGTAATCGTTCTGCTACATGGTGGCTGGCATAGGGATTTACTTCATCCATCCAATCCTTATTTTTTGAGTTGAATAAGAAATGGTCTGAAATTTCTTCGTACATCCAATCCTCTACAATATCAGCAGTGGCATCCCAACCAAAAATATTGTCCATATTGTATGAAACATCCTGAGCTCCTTTGTATCCATGGCGTTTTAAGCCTTCAATCCATTTAGGATTGAGGATTCGGGAACGGATGATGCGGGCCGTTTCTTCATTTAAATCGGCAATTGATGTGCGTTCCGGATTGGCTGAGTTGCCATAGTAAGAGCGAGGTTTTTTGCCACTGTGTTTGGTTACGGCAGCCAACATCCCTCCATGATAAATAAACTCATCATCAATATCATAGATGTCGCTTTCTATGGATATTTCATTTTTTACCGTCACATCAGTCTTGCTCAGTCTGCGTGTATATAAATCGTTTCGCTTATCGCCATGCAGTTTATTTCCGTAGGCATGGCAACTCCATGTAACAGAAATCTGAGCCAAGTCTTCGTTCGATTCCCAGTTTTTACTGTTTATAAGAATATCAACTCCGCCTCCGTAATTTCCCGGAGGGCATCCAAATACCCTGATTAGCGATTCCTGTTCTGCAATCTCTTTACTGATCCCATTTGCAGTTAGTTCAGCTACTTCCTCGAGTACATGTTTTCGAATAAAGTTCTGCTCTACAGCTTCGTCCAATCCGGCTACCATTTGAACCGCGTCATCCAAAGCCTCAATCAGGTTTGGGAACGTGTCCCTGAACAAACCTGAGATACGACAAGTGACATCGATACGCGGACGTTTTAATTCTTCTAAAGGGATGATTTCCAAACCAGAAACGCGATTGGTGTTGCCAAGCCAAACGGGCTTAACACCAAGCAGATAAAATATTTCTGCAATATCGTCGCCGTTGGTTTTCATTTGGTCGCCGGCATATAATACAATAGCTAAGCTCTCCGGGTACTTACCTTCGTCGGCTTGGAAGCGCTCCAGTAAATCATTCGCCATTCGTTTACCTACTTCCCACGATGCTCTTGTTGGAAGAATAGCCGGGTCAACGGCGTAAAAGTTTTTACCGCTTGGTAAAATCAAGGCATTTCCTCGGGTTGGGCATCCACCCGGCCCCGGAGAATTAAAGAATGCATTGGCTCCTTTTTCTGTATAATCTAACTCCTCGGTTAACCTTTCTAAACGGGGTTTTAGCTCGGAGCAAATAAAGTTCAGGGTTTGGGTGAGGAGTTGGAAGTTGGCAGCTTGAAGTTGCGTGTCTGATGCCTGAAGGTGGTAAGTAATGAACTCGTCCACGTTCTTAACTTCATAGTTAAGCCCATCCAATGCCTCTATGAGCTTGGTTGCAATATTTGTAAACTGCTCCACAAGCATGTGGCCCGTTACCCCTTGGTGATATTCTTGGTCAGGATTGTCCAGAATATCTTCATAATTGTAGCCTAATGCTGCTGCAACACCATTGTTGATTCCTGCTACATCACCATTTTTAATGCGCACCAACTGCCGAAGCATATTGGTAAATCGTTCTTCTTCGGGAGCTTCACCAAATATGTGCAGTCCATCTTTTATAACAGACATTTTTATTTTCTCTACCCAGGCATGTAGGCTTTCAATAAATACTTTAAAATCAGTTGGTTTATTATCTGCGTCTAATCGTAAATCCTGATGTAAATTCAGCTTAATTGTTAATGCCCAAATTTCCTCTTCTAGAGGAGGGATTTTAGCAGGAGCCACATTTACCGACTGGTAATAATCTTTAATATGGTCATCCAGTTCAGATAACTCATGGTAGGTTCCGCCTTCGATTAAAGAAGGGATGTTATGGCAAAGCAATACCGCAGAAGAACGCCTCTTTGCCTGAATACCTTCACCCACAACCGATATATTATAAACATATAAATGGGGCATGTCATCAATGGCAATATCAGGATAACATTCGTTTGATAAGCCTTTTTCTTTGCCCGGCAACCATTCCAACGTACCATGTGTGCCAATGTGCATAATCACATCGGCTTCAAAAATATGTTTGACCCACTTGTAAAATGCCAGGTATTGGTGCGGGCAAACAATGTCGGTACTGTGATAGCATTCATCTGCTTTTTCTTCGAAAGCCCTTGGTGGTTGCAAGCCAATAAATACATTTCCAGATAAGATTCCAGGAATCGGCATTTTGCTATCATGTACCATAAAAGCGCCCGGAGCTTTTCCCCAATCTGCCTCCATCTTCTTTTGAACAGCTTCAGGAAATAAATCAAACCATTGCTGGTATTGTTGGCTGTCGATAATGTCGATACTTTGAGCCAATTGGGCTTCAATGCTTTTCCAGGTGCTATCGTTGCTTACATTATCAATGATTGTATTAATAATTTCGTCGCCATTGGTAAAACCATCGCCAACATTTACGCCAGTGGTTTTTAATCTTTTCAAAATATTATAGACCGTGGCCGGAGAATCCAAGCCCCAAGCACAGCCAATCATATCATTACGCGGGGGCATATTATGAAAGATGATGGCTACCTTTTTATCCTTGTCTTCTTTTTTCTGAAGTTTAGCCCAATTGATTGCCAATCTGCTTGTTTTATCAATACGGTCGGGAATAGGAGTGGCAATGTATGCTCCTGAATCAGCATCATATTCATGACAGGCAATGGGGTAAGTGCCAATCTGACCATCCATTTCGGGCGAATAGATACCCGAAGTCAATGCCATTGTATCTAATCCGGTGATTGACTCTTTCCACTTTTCGTAACTATAATAAGTGGAAAAAGCCTGTAACACAGGAATGCCCAATTTCTCAAATACAGAGATAGAATTGTCAGTATCAGGCTTTCCTGCATTATCAAAAATGGTCATAGAATGGCCTATTGTATTGATGATAACACTACATTGAGGTTTACCATTTTTACAAATAATATGGTCGATGGTCCAGCCAATGCCTTTATTCTCAACTTCAGGTTCAGATACAACCCCGGTATAAACAGGAAATGCAATAGCACCTTGATTTTCAATACTGTTGATTAGTGCATCAATGTGTTTTAAATTGTTGTTGGCAATATGAACATAATGAAATACCACTGCTATAACTGGTTTCCGGGCATTGCGTATTGCGGTCTCTACTGCTTCCTTACTAAGTGTTGGGTGGTAGATGTCTTGCCATATTGGCGCCTTGGGTGCTATATATTTATATGATTTATCTGAAAAAGCATTGGCAGCGTATACTATCATATTAAAGAGGTTATCCTTACCACCCATCTGATAGTATTTATAAATCGTTTTATAGTCTGTAGCAGAAAGGTTTAATTTAGGAAGCATTTCAGTAACTTCTTCCGAAATACCTGAATGAAAGAAAAACTTTTTATCTCTCAACCTTTCCATGAAGTTGTTAAACTTTTTAAAATAAGTAATGCCTCCATGCGCTACTATAAAAATCAGATCTGCAACTGATGCTTTTTCTAGTGCCGATTGATAGCACGCTTCGTCTGCATCCAAATGATTTTGACGGTAGATATCAAAAGTAAATTTATTACCATATTGATTCATTGCCTTCTCAATTGCTTGATTCAAGGCAGCAGTAGACGTATGTCCGTCGTAAACAAATATGATTTTCATGATATAAGTGCTTTAATCTTATGATTCTCAAGTGAAGATGTGTTACTTATTATTTTCTGTGACTCATAATATTCAGAGTGCCTGAGGTGGGACAAAACGGTATCAATGCTTTTAGACTTTAGAGTAATGCCAAATATATTTACCTCCCAGATATCATTTTTAAAAAATACCTGAATAGGAGTCTGTTTTTTATGACTTACCTTATATCCTTCTCTTTCCAACGCCCTTTTTGTCCATATATAATGAAGTTCGTTTGCTTCTAAATATACTTCTCCTTTTCCATGATGAACCACCCTGAACGAACCTGTAGTTTTATCAAAGTCAAAAGCATTACCATGAAAAACATCCTCAAAAGCTCCATTCAATACTAAATCTTCCGGTGTTCCTGTTTTTAGTGGGTTTTGTCGGTTCATTAACCAGATTGTGTCGGCAGTTTGTAGGGCTAAATCAAGCTCATGAGTAGACAATAAAATTGCTTTACTGGTTTCTTTGGCCAATCGTTTTAAAATATTCATTATTTCAACCCTGTTGGGCAAATCTAAATGAGCTGTTGGTTCATCGAGCATAATTAATGGCGTATCCTGAGCCAATGCCTTTGCAATTAAAACACGCTGTTTTTCACCATCACTTAATTCATTATAAAAACGATGTGTATAATCTTCGAGATGAACTTTAGCTAATGATTCATCTATCATTTGATGATCCTCTTTGTTTAATTTTGCGAAGCGGTTGATGTAAGGATAACGGCCTATTGCAACAATATCGTGAACCGTTAAGGAACCTGCATTAATCTTGTCGGTTAATACCAGACTCAGCAGTTTAGCGTATTTATGCGGAGCAAGTTTTTTTAGGTTTACATCAGAAATAAATGTATTGCCATGCAATGGTTTTTGCAGTCCGGCAATAGTGCGCATTAATGTAGATTTTCCACATCCATTGGGTCCAATCAAACAAACCAATTCTCCATTACGAATTTGGATATTTAAACCCTCCTCTAACAATAGAGTACCTTGTTTGTGCTGATAACCTAAAGATAATTCCCTGGTATATAATATGGGTGTTGTTAAATGACACCCTGTATTGTTTCCTTGTTTTGAATTAATCATGAAATGCTCCTTTCATTTTTCTGTTTTTAAGAATAATTGCAATAATTACGGGAGCTCCAAATAATGCTGTAATAGAGTTGATGGGTAAGGTAGAGTCTGAACCCGGTATTTGCGAAACAATATCACAGGTCAGCATGATGACTACACCACACAGCATGGTTGCAGGTATTAATGTTTTATGGTTTGATGTTTTAAACAGTAAACGAGCCAGATGAGGAACAGCAACACCTATAAAAGCAATGGGTCCGGTAAAGGCAGTCAGTGTTCCGGCTAAAATACTGGTAGTTACAATTAACAGGATGCGTATTCTGGAAACACGGATACCAACTCCTATAGCATAGTTTTCACCTAGCAACAACGCATTCATTTGCTTTGCATACATTAAGGAGGTTACTAAAGATAAAAGGACTATTGGTCCCATCACTTTCATTTGTGTCCAGGCTACTCCTGACAGGCTACCGAAAGTCCAGACCAGGAAGTTTTGAATTAATTCAGGGTCACTATAATACTGAAGTATACTTACTACTGAACCGGTTATAAATCCAAACATGATACCAACCATGAGCACGGAAACGCTATCGGATAATTTGGATGATGCAATGAGCACGCAAAAGAGTACCATTAAAGAACCTAATATTGCAAATAAAATTAGTCCCCAGCTACCCATTGATTCCTGTAAATTACTCACAGCACCAAACAGGGTTGTAGATGATAGCACAAAGACTGCAACCCCCAAGCTGGCTCCATGACTAATTCCCAATACTGATGGCCCGGCCAACGGGTTCTTAAACAAGGTTTGCATTTGTAAACCGGCAACAGAAATGCCTGCACCGGTTAATATAGCCGTTAAAGCCTTGGGTAAACGAAAGTAGAGAATAATATATTCCCATGATCTTTTAACTTCTTCTCCTGTTAAAATATCTATTACCTTGTTTATAGGGATACTCACACTTCCCATAACCAGATCAAGAATAAAGAGCATTAGAACTAAAGAAAAACCGATAACAACAATTCCAGACTTCTTCATGACCTATTGTAGTTTTTTATAATAAAATAATTCATGTTCCGGCAGAATTTCCGGATGGAGGATTTTAATAAGGTCTTTTAATATTATATCAGGACGCGCTACGCCGCTTTCCCAATAATCATTACCGCCATTCTCATTTACCCTTCCATTGATGTCGTATACATTTCCGTTTTTAAAGGCCTTAAACAATTTGTAACGTTCATCCATTTTTTCTAATTCCTTCAAGGATTTAGCCCTGGGACGAAACCAGTAATCGGCATCTGCCATATTATCTAAAACCACCTCCAGGCTTAATGGAATGCTACCTTTTGATGATTCATTTTTATAATAGTAATCACCTCCGGCATCATTAATGAGTTTTGCTGCATAACTATTTCCTCCCGGCATATACCAGGTTCCTTTAAAATCGTTCCCTGACAATGTAGTAGGCCTGCTATCCAAATCTTTAGCAATTTGTTTAATTTTATTGTAGTTGTGCTCAATGACATTAAAAATGGAATCAGCCTCTCTGTCTTTATTAAAAAAGGCACCAACAAACTTAATCCACTCAGCTCTTGCTAACATGCTTGACTCCATCCATTCTATATTGTAGGCAATAGGAATTCCCGCATCAACAATTCGGCTATCTTCTTCGCGAACATTATCGAAACCTGTTTTCATGAGTAGTTCGGGGAAAAGACCCAGAATATTTTCAAGGTGACTTCCCATTTGACGCCCTATTTCAACTACTTCGCCGTTCTTAATTCTATCATTCAGGTATTTGTTATATATCCGATTCCCATTGGTAACTCCTGAAATTTTATCTAACTCGCCAAGTAAATCCATAAAGCCTATATGGGTACTCGATAAGATGGCCATTTCATTAACAGGTACGGGAATAACAAAATCAGCTTTAGGGATATTGGCTGGAACTTTAGTTCCTTTTTGAATCAAAATATAACTACTTAGAGTGTCACTTTTTTGCCAGGGATTGGTCACCGTAATTCTTTTGTAGTTCCCTGCCAGTTCTATGTTAAAAAGATCTGAATATTTAATACCAGGCACAAAGTTGAAGCTACCGGTTCTTGAAAAACTTTCATCATCGACCTGCTTTTTAGAACCTGAGTTACAGGCAGGCAAAGCCATTATGCATGTAAGTGCAATTAACAGTTTATGTATCATTCTTTTAATGTTTCGTTAGTAATAATGAAAATCAGTACAAACGCAATTTTCAACTAACAACACATCAAAAGGTATCAGAAAAAGAATACAGATATAATTATTGAATTTTTACCGTACTCGATTACTTCCTCCCCGAAGTGTCGAATTTTATACTGAAATATGGTAGGTCTTCTGGCTCGTCAAGTCTTATTACCTTCCCATTTGTTGGAAACAAATAGTGGTTGTGGATTTAAGACCCCTCATCATCAGATGAGTTTGACTTACAGCTGCGGGGGCAGCTCCGGAATTTTCTAAATTATCAGAATCACCGGATTCCCTTTTATGCTTTCGCACCTTATTTCAAGGCACAAAACTATATTTTATTTTTCGATTAGCCATAAAAAAAGTAGGAAAAATATTTTTGAACATAGATTGTGTTATTTTCCTATTTCAATAATGACAATGCTACTTTTCTAACAATATTAAAATTAGCAGGGGAACTATCTTTCTTCTTACATGATGAAACTCTCATGCTTTGCATAAAAAACTGATCTACTTCGTTAAATTTATCGAGCTAGCCCTGCAAAATTTGCCTTGTATATCAGCCTTTTATGTCAATCTGAAACAACGTTCTATCGAATTCCTTATAAATAAATGTTTAGAGGTAAATTCTAAAATTTTAATCGAATTTAGGTTTATGGTATTAATTGGTATTTAGGAGGTAATGTAGTAAGGAATTTTATGAGTTGACGTTCCTGTTTGTTTGTGGTGTCTATAGGAGGTTATTTTAACAACTGACCTCAAGCCGGATCACAATTCTTTATCATCCAAAAATGTAAGAGAACTAGTTGTTTCACAGTTTTTTGTTTTAATGCAATAGTGTCTGGAATCTGTAGTTTTATCTTTATGACATTCTTTTTGTAAATGAAATAGTTTTGTCACCTGGCAGCCAATTCAGGTTGGTTTAATAACTTCGTGTTTAAAACCATAGATTTAGAGGATTGCCAAATAGCTTTTATAAGCATTAACGTTGGTATCTCAACAAACTTAGCACTACTATCGACTTCCTTATTTGCGGTGCAATCTCCAGTGTAACAAACTTCAGCTTTTGGGTAAGTGGCTATTGATTTAGTTATGCCAATTTGTTTTTTTTAAGAGGTTATTGCTTTCCTCAAAGAGTTCCGGCAGAAAGTATTTTTAACCATTTCAGCCGTTACTGTGACTTCTTTTCGGATAAGTTCGTTGTATGTTTTATGGATAGAGGTTTTTATTTCTTCCAAAAGGCTATTTATGGCCATTGCTTCTGATCTTCGCCCTTTAATTTTACCCGGACCAACGCTCCATTAAGTAACCTTTATATATTGCTTTGTGCTGAATTGATCCATTATATCATTAACACTGATTCTTGGAATAACAGGTGCTGTTCCGTCTTTCTTTTTTGCACTTTCCTTAATGTAAAAAAGAACTTTAAATGTATTTCTCATTTGCTTCATTTTTTGAATTGTAAAACTAGTTTATTAATCTCAAAATGAAATAATTGTAAGTGTGCCAAATCACGACATTACTATGCCAATATGCAACAATTTGTGACCTGTTTTTGATTTTAAAATAGGGTACGATTTAGCCACAAAACTATGTTGCTTTTTGGCATTTTCAAGAAAGTACTTACAGACAAAGGGGTATAAAAAAAGTCCTACAGCTTATTGAAAGTGTAGGACTTGTCTTTTTTCTGTCTTTTATTGACATTTTAATCAGCGGAGAGAGAGGGATTCGAACCCCTCTTTGTATTTTGTTATATATCAATGTTATAAGTGCTTTAAAATTTTAACTGGCTACGTTTTAGTCACAAAAACCAACTACGCCATAAACCAGTCAAAACCTACAATATTTCAGGTTCTAATTTACACCTTTTAATTGAAAGTGCAATATGTTGTTTTTTTTGTTCAAAAATGTGGTATGAAAAATGCTCTGAAAATTCCATCCTAATATGTCGTTGTGTTTATTCATAACGATGGCTTTTAATCAAAAATAATCTTAAAAAATGGAACAAAAAACAGAGCGTTTTATCAAAAAGGTTGAAAATGCATTTGTTTCAGGTACGGTTAGTATTAGCCAATTTGAAAACCTGACAAACGAATGGAAGCAGTTAATTTATATTCAATGCTACCAAGATGATGATGCAAAACAGGTTCTTCGCAGATTAAATCATCTAAAATTGACAGTACAATGGTATCTGAAACAGTTCAATTCTCAACAAAACAAGACCTTATCTGACTTCTTTGAAATCATGATTCAATACATAGATGTTGAGTTACAGAGTTTAAGGCTTAAGACAATTGTTGAAAAAAGAACAAGTGACATAAAAGGGACATCTAATAATACCATGTCATGGACGGCTACTAAACGAGATTTAATTGAGCTTATAAGTGCGTTGCATTCAGCCAAATGTATCAATAGCGGAAACATCAAACTACAACGTTTGGTTGAGCTTTTCGAAAGCATTTTTGAAATTAATTTAGAATATTATCATCCTGAACTTAACCGAATGGCAGTGCGCACCTCTATAGAAAACAGAGGGTTAAGAGCATATTTTTTAAGTGATTTGGTAGACAGCTTTAACGCCAAAATTCAGAATCTAAAATAAATCTTGCTCAACTTGAGACTCAAGTTGAGTTCATAAAATTTTCATTGTTTACAATTTTGTACTGAATTAAAAAATCAGTGCATGAACGTTATAACAATTGAATCAGAAGCTTATAAAGCTATTGTAGACAAATTAGATTCCCTTTCGCAATTCTTAGATTTAAACCAAAAGTCTGTTAATCCTGATGAAGCATGGATTGATGGTGAAGACGTATGTACGTACTTACGCATTAGCCAACGGACTTTGCAGAGGCTGCGTAGTAGTGGCAATATTACTTATTCCACATTGGGCGGTAAAACCTATTATACAATTTCTGAAATTAAGAGGGTGCTTGAGAGCCGAAAGATTCGCAGTAATGTAGAATCTGTAGAAAAGCTTTGTGATGTTTATAAAGAACGCTTAAGTGGTCTTCAAGACAAAGCAAGACATAATCTTTAGGGCTTTCCGAAATACTATAAAATTCTAATAATGATAGTTTACCTCTCCGGAATAAATAAGGAAACCGACATTAAGGAAATTGATGAGCTAAAAATCTATTTGTTGAATTTGGGTTGTACCGTTATCAGCCCGGAAGACAAAGAGCTAGATAAACTTAATTGGTCAGAGAATATCAGATTAAGGTTAAGTTTTATTCAAAGTAGTAGTACAATTTATATGCTACCAGACTGGAAAGAGAGCTTGATGGCACGAATTGAGTTGACAGCAGCGATGGATGATAAGATGCCTCTTTGCTTTTCACCAGAAGATATTTGCGGATTATTAACCACCCTTGACGGCTAATTTGGTTTGAGCAGGGCTGAACAAGGGCAGTCCTGCCATTTTTAGAAATATATCAAAGAAACAATTATGACAAAAAAACAAAAGATAGTAGCAAAGATTAATAATGTAAGCATTATGCTGATTGATGGTGCAGATAAACTTGTACCAATAAAACCAATTTGCGAAGCGTTGGGTATTGATGCCAAGAACCAAAGAACAAAAATTCAAAATGATGAGATATTGGGTTCAGTTGGAGTGCTAAGCACCTCAACAGGAAGAGACAATAAAAAATACGAGATGTTTTGTTTGCCCTATATGTACGCTTTAGGATGGCTTTTTACCATCAATCCTAAAAACGTTAAAGTAGAAGCCAAGGAAACCATTCTTAAATACAAAATAGAATGTTATACAGCTTTATTTAATCACTTCTCCGATCAATCAGAATTTCTAGTGCAAAAGCAAAAGATACTGGAAAAACAAATGGAAGAAGTTGAACGCATTCGAAATGATTACACCAAAACAAAGAACCAGTTTAATGAAGCCAGAAAAGCGCTGAATGAAGTTAAGGAAATGACCTTTAAGGAATGGCAATTAAACAAAAGACAATTGACTTTAGATTTTAAAAATTAAACTGGCAGCATACATGGATGCAAACAAGGTTATTGAGCAAATAAACGAACATATTCTAAGTGTTGTCGAAAACTTTATAGAGTTAAAACAAAGGGGCAGTAATTTTATGGGTTGCTGCCCTTTTCATAACGAAAAAACACCATCGTTGAGTGTAAACCCGGCAAAGGGTATTTTTAAATGTTTTGGCTGTGGCAAAGGAGGTAATGCCATTGAGTTTATTAAGGAACATGAAGGCGTTGATTTTAAAGAGGCAGTCGAGATTGGTGCAAAGAAGCTGAGAATGGACTTTCAATGGAAGCATAGCTCCAATTTTAATGAAATAAAGTATAAGCATGAAGAGAGTTTGAAAATAGCGTGTACCGTGATTGAGAAGTTCTTTTTGGAGCAGGTTAGCCAAAAGGAAGCGCAACAGTACATTGAAGAACGCAAACTTGCAATTTCCAAAGAAAGTAGTTTTAACATCGGATATGCTCCTAACGGAAATACACTCCTGACCCATGCAAGAAAAAGTGGTCTTAAAACTGAAATACTTGAGGAAATAGGAGTGCTAAAAAGCAACGATAAAGGTATCTATGATTTCTTCAGAAACAGATTGATTTTTCCTATCTCTAATTCACGAGGACAAACAATCGCTTTTGCAGGGCGTGACATAAGTAAAGACCCCAAGATAAAATACCTGAATACACCGGAAAGTTGCATTTATACTAAAGGTAATGAGCTGTATGCTTTAAATGAAGCGAGGTTTGCCATTAAAAAGGAAGACAGGGCATATATCACAGAAGGTTATACCGATGTTTTAAGATTGCATTCGATAGAGATTGTAAATTCGGTTGCTACCGGAGGAACTGCCTTAACTGTAGCGCAGGTTAAACTACTAAGGCATTATACAAATAAGGTAACGTTAATCTTTGATGGAGATAAAGCAGGGCAAAATGCTACAGATAGAAATGCAGAGATGCTGATTAAAAACCAGTTCCATGTTTCGGTAATTGCCTTGCCCGATAAGCAAGATCCGGATTCGCTTTTTACCACCAAAGAACAATTTCTACAGTATAACAATCAGCAAATCGATTACATCGTCTTCAAAACGTCACAATATGCTCAAAGATTTGCTTTCGACCCGGTTAAAAAATCAGAGGCTATTAAACGAATTTCCATGCTAATTGCGAACTACGATAAGACAAAGCAGGAGGTTTATATTGACTTTGTGGCAGAAAATATCAAACCTAAGAAAGCATGGCAAGATGCTATCAAAGAGTTTACTAAAGATGAGCCAAAGCGAAGCCACCGCTACAATATACCCGAACATGTTAGTCTAAATAAATTTGACCGTTGGGGTTTCTATGTGGAGAATAATTGTTACGTGTTCCGGAATAAAAAAGGTGATGACTTTGTTCATCATTCTAATTTTGTAATGACCCCACTCTTTCATATTGAAAGTCCGATTAATGCCAAACGTTTGTATGAAATCAAGAATCGGCACAATCTGGTTAAAATTATTGAACTTCCCCAACGTGATATGGTTAGCATTACAGCCTTTAAGCTCCAGATAGAATCATTAGGTAATTTTTTATGGACAGGAGGGGAGAGCGAATTGAATAAACTCAAAGCATGGCTTTATGAAAAAACAAAAAGCTGCAAAGAGATTACTCAATTGGGTTGGCAGCGTGAAGGCTTTTTTTGTTGGGGGAACGGCATATTTAACGGTGATGAATTTATAAAAGCTGATAGATACGGAATCGTAAAACATCAGGATAAGTATTTCTATATCCCTGCCTGTTCCGAAATCTATTCAGGAGAAGATACTTTGTTTGAGTTTGAACGCCACTTTATCCATAATGAAGGAAATATTACACTGTATGAATATGCAACAAAGTATTATGGTGTTTTTGGGTTAAATGGTATTATAACCTTATCCTTCTACTTTGCCTGTTTGTTTATAGACATCATATCAAAGCGGTTTGATAAATTCCCTATCCTAAATATGTATGGTCAAAAGGGATCAGGAAAGAATACTTGTGCAGAAAGCATCTTATACATGTTTGGAAAAAAAGGTAAAGTGCCTAATCTTCATAATTCCAGTAAGCCATCCATTGCCGACCATGTAGCCACCAGTTCCAATGCGGTTTGTGTTCTCGATGAATACCGTAATGATTTGGAAATGGAAAAGCGTGAGTTGCTCAAAGGTTTTTGGGATAAGACGGGACGAACACGCATGAACATGGATAAGGACAAAAAAAAGGAAACTTCTAAAGTAAATCAGGGAATCATAGTCTGTGGACAGCAAATAGCTACGGCTGATATTGCTTTATTTAGCCGTTTCATTGCTTTGGGATTTTCAAAAACAGTATTCTCCTATGAGGAAAAGCGTTTGTTTGAGGAACTGGAACAGATTAACAAGCAAGGGTTAACACAAATAACCCATCAGTTATTAAAGCACAGAGAAACTTTTGCCGGAAATTATAACAAGACGGTTGATGCAGTTAGTGATAAGTTTAGGGAATTATTAGGAATAATAACCGTTGAAACAAGAATTTACAACAACTGGTTAACTGTTGCATCAGCTTATGCAACAATATCAAAGATAGTAGAACTGCCATTTTTGTATAATGAAATTATGGAGTTGTTCGTGAAAATGATGATTGAGCAAAACAAGGAAACAACCCGAAATGATGATTTGGGTATTTTTTGGAAGACTATTCAATATCTAATCAGTTCTAACATGCTATTTGAGAATGGTGATTACCGTGTGGTTTATGCAGAAAAAATTGAGCGCACTTTTAAAGAAGATGGCAAGTGGCAAAAAACAGATATAGTATTCCAAGAACCCCTAAAACTATTTTATCTGTCAGTAAGCCGTGTGTTTGCTTTGTATAAGTCTCAGGCATTAAGGGAAGGAGACAAGCCTCTGCCGGATGCAACAGTAGAGTATTACCTGAAGAATAGCCCTGCATTTATCTGTGATACAAAGAAAGTTAGTTTTAGAAAAATGGATGCAAAATCCGGATACCAGGAATTAGATGAAAAAGGCAATAAAAAATACACAAGTACAACAGCTTTTGTGTTTTATCTCGATAAACTGAACCTCAATCTTGATACAAAATCAGAACCGATACAAAGTTTTAATAACTAAGTAGGAGTGAGTTTTACCGAAGAAATAGATTTATAATTTTTACTTTTGACTACCATGGATAAGTTAGATACAAGCAATCGTTTATTTGCAGATATAAAGGAAATAATTGAACAAGGAAAACAACAGGTAGCACAGGCAGTAAATGTTGGTGTAACTGCTACATATTGGAATGTGGGTAAAAGAATTAATGAAGATGTGCTTGAATTTAAACGAGCTGAATACGGAAAGCAAATTTTGCAAACAGTGTCTGCAAAATTAACTTCTGAGTTTGGTAAGGGGTGGAGTGAAAAGCAGTTAAGACATTGTCTCCGCTTTGCAGAGACTTTTCCTGAACTTGAAATTGTCTCCGCACTGTGGAGACAATTGAGCTGGACTCATTTTAAGTCAATAATGTACTTAAAATTAGATTTACAACGTGAGTTTTATGCTCAGATGTGTCGTATAGAAAGTTGGAGTACACGTACATTGCAGGATAAAATAGACTCAATGTTATTCGAGTGTACAGCTATCAGTAAAAAGCCGGAAGAGCTTGCAAAGCTCGAACTCCAAGAGTTAAAAGAGAGTGACAAGCTTTCTCCTGATTTGGTTTTTAAAGACCATTATGTGCTTGATTTCTTAAACCTGAAAGATACTTATGCTGAAAATGATCTTGAAGCTACTATACTCAAAGAGATAGAGAACTTCTTGATTGAGCTTGGAGCAGGTTTTACATTTGTAGCCCGTCAAAAACGAATGATTATTGATAATATCGACCATAACCTCGACTTGTTGTTTTATCATCGAAAGCTAAAGCGTTTAATTGCCATTGATTTAAAGATTGGACGGTTTAAAGCTGCATATAAAGGACAAATGGAATTGTATCTGCGTTATCTGGAAAAATACGACACTGAACCTCATGAGGAACAACCAATAGGTTTGATACTTTGTGCCGAAGGAAACCAGGAACAAGTTGAACTCTTGCAGTTGGATAAAACAAACATAAAGGTGGGCGAATACATAACCCAATATTTACCCAAAGAGCTTCTAGCTAAGAAACTACATCAATTTACTATTACAGCGAAAAAGCATATTGAAAACAGAAATAACGAATAAACATTTTCATTAGTTAATTATTAGCCCGGTATCAGTTTTGGTATCGGATTTTTTGTTGCCATTTTTTAAGTGAGAGTGAAAAAAATAGAAACAAACAGCAATTTTTACTCAAAACATGAATTATTCTTACAAAACTGGTTACTTAGGTTACTTAGATTACTTAGGAAGATGTAAGTGATAGAATATTAATACATTATATCACTGTATAATATTTGTTCAAGTTACTTGGGGTTACTTAGAGTTACTTAGGATTTTGTGATTTTCGACCTTGGTTACTTAGTTACTTAGAAAATATCATAGTATTAAAAAATATAAACACCTGTAATAGTGTGTTTTAATTCGTCTAAGTAACCTAAGTAACTTAAGTAAGGGAAATGTAGGTTATTTACGCTAGTTTAATTCTTTTTGACAGGATTGAAAAAGCTATATTTACATCCATAGCCGTCAAGGGTATAATTGCGTAAGTGATGCCCAAAATATTTCAATGTATTCTACAAGTAAACCTCTTTCTGAGTCAATATTCAGCAAAGCTGCCTGAACATGGTCTGAATATACGCTCAAGCTATCTGAATATTCAAAAAAGCTTTGAAAAGCAGTCTCAAGCTATCAAAATATGGTCTTTAGGCTTACTTTACCTTGTGTCTTTAAAACTATCTAACTTACTTCTTAACTCAAATCCAGCACTATGACAATCCGCAGAACCATATTAAAACAAGAGTTGGTTAAGAAACTATACCCCAATAGTGTATCAATAAATGCAGCTATGCAACAACTAAGAAGAGATATTGAGTTATGTCCTCAATTAAAAGAACAAATAGCAAATGCAGGACACACCAAACGCCATTATTATAATAAACAGCAAATACTTCTAATTTTGGAACACTTTTGTATAACACTTGATGAATTTGAACAGCTATAAAGCATTCTCATGCATAGCAGAATTTGAAGATCAATATAAGTTTCTTAAAATCAACAAAACAGTTTAATTCTAATATTGAAAGAACAAAATATGAACTATTTAGTGAAATTGGAATTCTAACAATATTTCTTATCATGAAACAAGTGTCATAGAATTACCTAAGTAAAAAAACTAAACTTTTCTATAACCTTTACAGAAAGGGGTATTAGGAAACATTGTGAATATTTTAGATAGTATTAAGTAAATCAAGGTTAAAATAATCTTTGAAGATGAAATATAAACAAAGAAAATTTCTTATTTTAGCCAAAATCTGTCAAGTCATTAAAAAAATAGACTAAAAATGATTGGAGCGAAAATCCGAGAATTAAGAGAGGAGAATAATATTTTACTGCGCCAGCTTGCAGCTCAATTAGAAATGGACACTGCAATGCTTAGTAAAATGGAAAGAGGTGACCGCTTTTTTAAAAAAGAGGACATTATAACTCTTTCGGAGATATTTAATCAAAACAGCAAAGATTTACTGACCTTATGGCTTGCTGATAAGATAATGAAAACTATTAGTAGTGAGGATTATCAGACTGAGGCATTGGAGTTAGCATTAAAAATATTGAAGTAAATTGAATATGAGCATTGATAAATTAGACATGCAATCACCAGATATAGTAAATGAGAATTTAGAAAAATTGGCTACACTTTTCCCAAACTGTGTAACTGAAAGTGCTAATGGTAAAGCCATTGATTTTGATTTACTCAAACAAGAACTAAATCATGCTGTTGTTGAAGGAAACAAAGAGCGATACCGTTTAGAGTGGCCAGGTAAGCGTGAAGCTATTGTTAATGCTAACCTACCATCAACAAAAACTTTACGTCCTGTACGAGAAGATTCTGTTGACTTTGACAATACCGAGAACCTTTATATCGAAGGAGATAACCTTGAAGTTTTAAAACTGCTTCAAGAAAGTTATTTAGGTAAGGTTAAAATGATTTATATAGACCCTCCATATAATACTGGAAAAGACTTTGTATATAAGGATAATTTCACTAAAGATAGTGAGGAATATAAAGAGGAAAGTGGTCAAATAGACGAATACAACCAACGTTTATTGGCTAATCCTGAAATGTCTGGTAGGTACCATTCTGATTGGTTGAGTATGTTATATCCAAGATTGAAGTTAGCACGCAATTTATTGACTCCTGATGGAGTAATTTTTATTTCAATTGATGATAATGAAGTAGCGAATTTGAGAAAATTGTGTGATGATATTTTTGGTGAGATTAATTTTATTGGAGAATTAATTTGGAAAAGTAGGCAAAACAAAGATAATAGGAATATAAGTGGCTTATCTATTGACCACGAATATCTGATATGTTACTCTAGAGAATCTAATAGGAGAGTTTTTAAAGGTGCTGAAAGAAAAGTTGACCAATATACGAATCCAGACAATGATGAAAGAGGGGTATGGACAAGTGGTAATATGGTTGGAATATTATCAGAAGATTTACGTCCAAACTGCCATTATGACCTAGTTCATCCAGAAACAGGTATTAATTATGGAAAACCTAAAATGGGTTGGCGATATGATAAAAACACAATGAATAGGTTAATCTCTGAAAATCGTATTCTATGGCCTAATAGTCCAGAAGGGAGACCTAGACGAAAAGTTTTCTTATCTGAATTAAATGAAACTTTACCAAATTACACTTCAATTATCGGAGAGGGATTATATACAAGGAATGGGACTAAAGATTTACAGGAACTCTTTTCAGATAAATATTTTGATTTCCCTAAACCTTTTGAATTAATTAAAATCCTATTAAATCAGTGTTCGGGAAAAGATAGTTCAGATATTATTCTTGACTTCTTTTCGGGTTCTGGGTCAGCAGCCCATGCTACACTTGCGAGCAATATGGAAGACCAAGGAAATCGAAAATTTATAATGGTTCAAATTCCAGAATTAATTAGCGAAACAAGTGGAGCCTATAAAGCAGGTTACAAAAATATTTGTGAAATAGGCAAGGAACGTATTCGTAGGGCAGCAAAGAAAATAAAAAAAGACACCAATGCTGATATTGATTATGGTTTTAGAGTTTACCGTTTGGATGAAAGTAATATGCAGGATGTATACTATAAACCGCAGGAATATAAGCAAGAAATGATAGATATGTTTGCTGATAATGTTAAACCAGATAGAACCGCAGATGATCTATTGGCACAGGTTATGCTTGATTGGGGCTTACCTCTTTCTCTTAAAATTGAGCAAGCTTCTGTTACTGGAAAGAATGTATTTAAAGTAGCAGGAGATTCTCTTTATGTTTGTTTCGATAAAGGTATAGACGAAGATTTTGCGAAAGAGATTGCGAAAGAAACCCCAATGCGTATTGTGTTCCGTGACAATGGTTTTAAAAGCGATACTGCCAAAGTAAATGTGCAGCAGCTTTTAAAACAATTAAGTCCCGAAACCGAAATGAAAGTGATATAGTTTTTACTTACCACATAAATAGATAATTATGAGAGTAAATAAAATTTACATAGAAAATTTTAAAGGATTTGAAAAAGAAGAATTCGTTTTCAATGACAGGTTTACTGTATTAATTGGTGATAATGGTGCTGGTAAGTCAGGTATTTTAGATGCTATATCAATCGGTATTGGTACTGTTTTACTCAAAACAGGTGCGACTTTTAGTCATAATGGTAAAAGGTCGAGACCTCTGTTTAAAAATGAAATGCGAAAAGTATCAGTATCTGATGATAATATTGAGTTAAGTAACGTTGTTTTAGCTGGTGAGTTTACCTATAATGAAGAAACTTTACCTTGGAGAAGAGAGCAAGCTGCTAATTCTCAAAGTTTGTCTGTGAAGCATGCTAAAACGCTTACTGAATTAGGAGTATGGATTTCGAAAAACCTAAAAGAACAAATTAATTTACCACTTATTGCATATCACTCTACAGCAAGGCTTGCAGGGCAAATTCATGGTAAAACGGCTTATGAAAAGACAGGCTCTCGTTTAGATGGATATTATGCCTGTTTAGACCCTCGTTCAATAAGTGACAAGTTTTTATCTTGGTTTAAAACCTATGAGGATTCTGTACTAAAATTTGATAAGGATAAAACTTTGTATAATGCTTTTACTGAAGCTGTAATTTCTGTTATCCCAACATGGAATGAAATAAAATTCCATTGGGGATTAGATGATATTATTGGTAAACAGTCAGATGGAATGTGGTTACCTCTATCCGATTTAAGCGATGGTTATAGAGCTATTATAGGTTTAGTAGCAGACCTTGCGTATAGAGCGATTAAGCTTAATCCTCATTTAGGAGCTGATGCAGTCAAACAAACAAGAGGAATTGTTTTAATTGACGAAATAGATATGCACCTTCATCCCAAATGGCAGAAGAAAATTGTTGATGAATTAAAGCATGCTTTTCCAAATATCCAATTTATAGCCACAACTCACTCTCCATTTATTGTACAGTCTTTAAGAGCTGATGAGATTATTAATCTTGATAACGAAACTATCGATGAAAATCCGAATACATTATCTATAGAGGATAATGCATCTTTAATGGGAGTAAAAGAAGGAATGAGCGAAGAGTTTACTACAAAAGAACAAACCGCTACAGACTATTTAAAATTATTAGATTCAGAACCTTCCGATGAAGTTTTGGCAAAGCTTGATGAGTTAATTGCATCAACAACAGACCCTGCGTTTAAAGCAAAGTTACAAATGGAGCGTTTATCTAAATTTGGAAAGTAAATGAGACCAGTTTCAAGAGGAAATATTCCAACAGACGAATACGATGTTGATATTGAATTTACCGAATACTCACGAACAAGACAATATTTAATTGAGAGAATTGGAGAATATTGCTCTTATTGTGAGCGAAAGATACCTGCTAACCTGGCTGTAGAACACGTACATCCCAAAGATTTGTACCCTGCTTTAGAGCTAGAATGGTCTAATCTATTACTAGCTTGTACCAATTGTAACTCAACCAAAGGGAAAAAGGATGTTAAGTTATGTGATTATGTATTCCCTGATATGGGCAACTCGTTTGAACTTTTTGAATATAGTTCTGATGGCATAGTGAAACCAGCTAAAGGGTTGTCAAGTAGATTTAGAACATTAGCAATAAATATGATTAGGCTAGTTGGACTTGATAAAAAATCACCTAAAAAAGGAACCATAGCTTGGCAGGAGGATTCAGATAGAAGACAAAAGCATAGAATACAAGCATTAATAGAATCAGAAGATTATAGAAAAAAATATAGCGCTGCTGATCAATCTGTAAGAGACATTATGAAAGATATGATTATAACAATAGCAGTTCATCAAGGTTTTTGGTCTATTTGGATGCATGCATTTGCATCATTTCCAGAGATACAAAGAGAGCTTGTAAACTCTTACTGTGGAACTAATAAAACATTTTTTAATTAAGAACAATTAGAAGAATTAGTAGGTGAAATTACAATTTAAAGAGCAAAAGTTTCAAGTAGATGCAGTAAAAGCAGTTGTTGATTGTTTTAAAGGTCAGCCATTAAAAACTAACCGATTTACTTTAGAACGTAGTATAGACTTAATGCGTAAAGCAAAGTTAGCAAGTGCAGGAGAACATACACTGGGTTTGGAACAAGAGGTTTTAGAGAATATTGGTTACAGAAATAGCGCTATTCAAATTACTGATGCTCAATTATTGCAAAATATACAAGGCATACAAAAATCTAACGACCTTTTTGAAAGCCAACAATTAGAACGACCACGAGGAGCAAAACTAGGTTGTAATTTGACTATTGAGATGGAAACAGGTACTGGTAAAACCTATACCTATATACGCACGATGTATGAGTTCCATAAACATTATGGTTGGAGTAAGTTTATAGTGGTTGTACCAAGTATTGCAATACGTGAGGGTGTTTACAAATCTTTTGATGTTACTCAAGAACACTTTCAAGAACTATATGGACACAAGATTAGACCCTTTATTTATAGCTCAAGCAGCCCACAGGATATAGAAAACTACGCGTCCGACAATAGAGTTAGTGTAATGATTATAAATACACAGGCTTTTAGTCGAAGAGGTAAAGATGCACTAAGGATTTTTCAGGAATTAGATCAATTTGGTTCTCGTAAACCTATTGAAATAATTGCTCAGACGAATCCTATCATAATCATTGACGAACCTCAATCTGTGGATGGCCCGGTTGCTCTGCAAATGATGCAAGAGTTTAATCCTCTTTTTTCATTACGTTATTCAGCAACACATAAAGAGGATTACAACAAAGTATATCGACTCGATGCTCTTGATGCTTATAACAAGCGTTTAGTAAAAAAAATACAAGTAAAAGGGATTAACTTAAAAGGTTCAACCGGAACTACAGGATACTTGTACTTAGAACATATTAAACTAAGTGCAAATAAACCACCTGTAGCTGTGCTTGAATTTGAACAACGCAGCAAATCAGGTATTGTTAAAAGAGTTAGACAACATTTAAGTGAAGGTGCTAACATTTATGAGCTGTCAGGAAATATCCCAGCATATAAAAATGTTACAATTACCGAAGTTAACGGACAATTCAATAAAATAGTAATAGGTGGCGAAGATATTTATGCCGGAGATATTTTAAATGATAAAGATGAAAATGCTTTTCGCAGAGTACAGATAAGAGAAACAATAAAATCGCATTTACAAAAGGAAAAACAGTATTTCGATAAAGGAATTAAAGTTCTTTCTCTGTTTTTTATTGATTCCGTTGAAAAATACCGGGTTTATGATGAAAATGGAGAGGCTAAGTTAGGCGAGTATGCACAAATATTTGAAGAAGAGTATATCAAGCTTAGAAGTGAGTTTTTAGATTTGTTTCAAGAAGATTACAATAAATTTCTTCGAGATACAGACCCAACCACAGCACAAAAAGCTTACTTTCCTAGTAAATATACTGAGTACCTTAATCGAGATGATGCAAAATCAGTTCATAACGGATACTTTTCTATCGATAAAAAGGGAAAGACTATTGATTCAAAGGTAAAAAGAGGAAGTGATGACTCTGATGATGTTTCTGCTTACGACTTGATAATGAAAGATAAGGAAAGGCTTTTAAGTTTTGAAGAGCCAACACGATTTATCTTTTCTCATTCTGCACTAAAAGAGGGTTGGGATAATCCAAATGTATTTCAAATTTGTGCATTAAAAAATATTGATAGCGGAAGCCAGACCCGTAGACGACAAGAAGTTGGTCGTGGTATGCGTTTGTGTGTAAATCATCATGGTCATCGACTAGACTATGATACCATTGGAGAGCAAGTACATGAAGTAAATAAGCTAACAGTTATTGCTTCAGAAAGCTATGAGGCATTTGCCAAAGGTTTGCAATCCGAAATAGCAAGTACCCTTAAAGACCGTCCACAAAAAGCAGAAGTGGAGTACTTTGTAAATAAAGTAGTTCGTAATGAACACGGACAGGAACTTCGTATAAGTGAATTTGATGCTAAAAAGTTAAACAAGCATCTGTACAAGAATGATATCATTGATGAAGATGATAAAATAACAGATGAAGGTCGAGAAAAAATAGAAGCAAAGAAAATACCTCTACCTGAAAATCTTGAATCATATCGTGATTCTGTTTGCGAATTATTGCAGTCTGTTTACACAGATAAAAAGTTTATGGCAAGTGATGAACGAAAAAGTATTGAAATTGGCACGAATTCAAACTTTCATAAAAAAGAATTTCAAGAACTGTGGAATAGAATAAATCTTAAAACCATTTATGAGGTTGAGTTTGATTCAGAAAAGCTTGTTAAAGACAGTATCGTACTATTAGATGCTCAGTTGAATATTGGCGACCGAATTTACATGATAAAAACAGGAGAATTAATTGATGGTTCAAAAGAGCAAATGAAGGATGGCTCGTTAATGAAGGAAATTCAAAACGACAAAGAAAAGCTTGATAGCGATGTTTATGCCAATGCCATATATGATCTTGTTGGAGAAATTGAAGTGCTTACAAATTTAACTCGTAAGACAATTGTACGAATTTTAAAAGGATTACGTCCTCAGAAATTTGCTTTAATACGTAAAAATCCTGAAGAATTTATAGCTAAAGCAGGAAAGTTGATAAATGAAGTTAAAGCCAGCTTAATAATTAATAACATTAAATACTCTAAAACAGAGGAACGTTACGATTCAAGAACCATATTTACAAACGATAAGTTTGCTTTGCGAAATTCTGACAGGTTGAAGAAGCACATCTATGACTTCATGATTTCTGACTCAGCCATCGAATCTAATTTTGCAAAAGATTTAGAGAATAGTACAGAAGTTGTCGTTTATGCAAAGCTACCTAAGAGTTTCCATATTACTACGCCTATTGCGAATTATAATCCTGATTGGGCTATTGTATTTGATAAAGATAAAGTTCGCCAAATATACTTTGTAACAGAAACTAAAGGTTCAGATTCTGACCAGGATTTAAGAGCAATTGAAAAACTAAAAATTCATTGTGCGGGCGAGCACTTTAAAGAGATTGGAAATGGTGAGGTTAAGTTTATGAAAGTTGCAAGCTACGAATCATTAACCAATGCTTTAGAATATAATTGAATATCAACAACTAATCGTATATACAAATGAAGCTCATTGATAATATAAATGAAAGACTTGAAGATGATTTAAAGCTTGAAATAAAAAAAGGTAGCAAACTAGCAATTGCTGCTTCATCGTTTTCAATTTATGCTTACGAAGCATTGAAAAAGGAGCTATCAAAAATTGACGAGCTACGTTTTGTATTTACATCCCCTACATTTTTAGAGGAAAAGTTTCAGAAACAATCTAGAGAGTTTTATATTCCACATATATATAAAGAAGCCGAATTGTGTGGTGGCGAATTTGAACTAAGACTTAAAAATGAGCTAAACCAAAGAGCAATAGCAAAAGAGTGTTCAAGGTGGGTTCAAGAAAAAGTTATTTTTAAATCCAATAAGCATTCTAATCAACCATTAAACGGTATTATTCATGTTGATAACGGAAAAGATATTGGTGTTGCTTACTCAAATATAAACAGCTTCACTACTTCAGATTTAGGAGTTACCCATAAGAAGGGTTTTCCTGCTTTAATACAAAAAACAGGAAATCCTCAGAGCAAAGCATACTTAGAGTGGTTTAACCAAATATGGGCAAACGAAGAAAATTTAGAAAATGTAACAAAGTTTGTTCAAGAATATTTTGAAAATGCATTTAAAGAGAATAGCCCTGAGTTTATTTATTTCATTACACTTTACAATATCTTCAATGATTTTCTTGATGATATTTCAATGGATAACCTACCAAATGATGAAATTGGATTTAAGCATACTGTAATATGGAGTAAACTCTATAATTTCCAACAAGATGCTGTCATTGGAGCAATCAATAAATTGGAAAAATATAATGGATGCATTATAGCTGATAGTGTTGGTTTAGGTAAAACTTTCTCTGCTCTTGGAGTTATTAAATATTATGAAAAACGGAATAAAGATGTTCTTGTGTTATGCCCCAAAAAACTAGAAGCTAATTGGAACACATATCGTCACAACGATAAAAATAACATTCTGGCTAAAGACAGGTTTAGATATGATGTACTTTTTCATACCGATTTATCACGTGAAAAAGGTCAGAGTAACGGTAGAAACCTAGAGAGTGTAAATTGGGGTAATTATGGCTTAATAGTTATTGATGAATCACATAATTTCAGAAACAATAACACATCGGTTGGCAAAGAAAATCGTTACCAGAAACTACTTCGTAAAGTTATACAGGAAGGAATTGAAACAAAAGTACTAATGCTTTCTGCAACTCCTGTAAATAATCGGTTCAACGATTTAAAAAATCAATTAGCTTTAACTTATGAGGGGGTGCCTAGTAAAATAGATGGGAAACTTGACACCAATAAAGGCATTGATGTGATATTTAGAAAAGCACAACAAGCATTTAACATTTGGTCCAGATTTGAATCAGATCATAGAACAACTGACAAGCTGCTTGACATGTTGGATTTTGACTTTTTTGAAATATTAGACAGCCTTTCAATCGCTAGGTCAAGAAAACATATCACAACTTATTACGATACAAGTGCTATTGGAAAATTTCCAAATCGAAATATCCCTGTGTCTATTCAAAGTCCCTTAACTAAGGAGAGGAGTACAAATTATGTTGATATTGCAGAAACGCTAACTTTGTTAAATCTATCTGTTTATTCTCCACTAAGTTATATTTTACCCAGCAAAGTTCAGTTCTACGCAGAACTATACGATAAAAAAGTAAAAGCTGGCAGTGGTGGAACATTTTCACAGATTGACAGGGAAACTAGTTTGAAGGTGTTAATGCGCATGAACCTCTTAAAACGAATTGAAAGCTCTGTTTATTCATTCCGCCTAACTGTTGAGAATATTATCACACAGATTAAAGATGCTATTGTAGCTATTAACAAAAGTGGCTCTAATACTTATTCAGGTATTCAAGCCAATGGGTCTGATTATGACTGGGAGGCCGATTGGGGCGATGAAGAAAACGTTATTGGAAATAAAATTAAAGTTCATATTGCAGATATGGACTGTACTAAATGGAAAGAAGATTTAGGCGAGGATTTGGCTATTTTAGAAAAGCTAAGACAAAACGTTCTTTTCATAAAAGGCGAAACTGACTATAAACTTGAACAGCTAAAAGGTCAGATAATTCAAAAACTCATTACGCCTTTAAATCCTAACAATAAGAAAGTAATAGTATTTACAGCTTTTGCTGATACTGCAAATTATATATACAATAGTTTAAAGGGGTATTTCAAGTCTAATTATAACATTAACACTGCTTTAATAACAGGTACAAGCAGAAAATGCAATACCAAAGAAGTTCCATCAGACTTAAATACAATACTTACCTGTTTTTCACCACGAAGTAAAAATAAAGCTCAAATTTTTCCGAATATTAATGCAGAAATAGACCTATTAATTGCTACAGATTGTATATCTGAGGGGCAAAACCTCCAAGATTCTGATTATTTAATTAATTACGACATACACTGGAATCCAGTTCGTATAATTCAACGTTTTGGTAGAATTGACCGTATTGGCTCTATCAACACAAATATTACAATGGTTAACTTTTGGCCAGATGTAACACTAGATGCCTATATAAATTTAAAACAACGCGTTGAAAATAGAATGCTAATTAGCAATATGGCAAGTACTGGGGACGATAATATTTTAAATACTGAAGAAAAGGATTTGGAATATCGCAAGATTCAACTAAAGAAACTGCAAGAAGAGGTTATTGACCTTGAAGATTTACGTGAAGGAGTAAGTATTACTGACCTTGGTTTGAATGATTTTCGTGTTGACTTATCTAATTACATTAAAACCTATGGTGACTTAAGAAATGTTCCAGAGGGCTTACATGCTGTTACAGAATCTGATAAGATTCTTGAAAAGGGTGTTATTTATGTTCTGAAAAATATAAATAGTAATATAAATATTGATAAAATGAATCGTTTACATCCATACTATATGGTATATATGAAAGAAAATGGTGAAGTTGGCTATAACCATCTTGAAGGTAAAAAGATACTAGATATTTTAAGAATGCTATGCAAAGGTCAGAATCAACCATTGATAGATGTTTGTAAGAAATTTTCCCAAGAAACAAATGATTACCGAAAGATGCATAATTACTCAAAGCTTCTCAAAAAGAGTATTGGCACTATTATCAGCACCCAAGAAGAAAAAGAAGTAACGAGCTTGTTTTCTACAGGTGGCACAACCGTTCTGAAAGATAAGCTAAAAGGAATTGAAGATTTTAAACTTGTTTCATTTATTATAGTTAAGTGATGAAGATATTTGATTTACCTTTACATACCAATGTAAATAAAGTAATACCTAAAAACTCATTCGATAAATATACAAATGCCAAACAAAAAAAACTTTTTGTTGATGTAGTCGAAAGGGTAAGATGGCTTCATATATTGTCAAAAGAGACAATTAACCTTTCAGGAGATAATTTAACAGAAATACAAGTTTTTGAAGTTGAAATAAGGCAGAAAGAAAAAATTGAAGTTTTACTAGATTTGATTGATAGATTAATACCCTACCACATAATCTTTATAGTCCGTTTTGAAAAACATTTTTTACTTTCTGCTACACAAAAACATATTCATCCCAAAAATGATAATCAGTCGATTATAGATTGGTCGTTTCGAAGCGATTGGATTTCTGAGGAAACAAACCCTTTTAAATTAAACCTAAAAGGTTCCCTTGATGAAGTTTTTAATGATTTATGCTTTCAATTATCTGGCAAAGAAAATATGTCAATTTCTGAATTAATAAAATATGAAGAACAGATAAAAGAAATGAAAGATGAAACAACAAAGCTTCAATCTGCAATAAAAAAATCAAAACAGTTTAACGAAAAGGTTGAGTTAAACATGAAGTTACAAGCTGTTACTGAAAAGTTAAGAGTTTTTAATATAAAGCTGTAATTTCATGCTAAAAAACAAATGCACAATTAATACATTAGATTATTAATCCATAGTAAGTTGTTTTTTTGAAATTTCTTATTTGTAACAATAAAGAAATATTAAACTTTATTGATTAGATAAATATTAAAATGCCAACTTAAAATAAAACTAAGTCTTTTAATATTGTTTTTAAAAAACAATAAATAACCTAAATAATAGCCATAATGGACTATGGCTTAATTATAATTATTTATTAAGTGCTATTTCAAGAATTTAAATTAGGTTTATTTTTTTTCAGTAGATAAGAAATAATTGCGCAATAAAGAGAAAAAAACGTTCTACTTTCATTTAAACAATTAACCGTTATTTCATTCCCCATCCCACCAATTAAAATCCCTAAAAAACCATCAAATACCTTATTGTTATTAAAAAATGTTAATATATTCAATTTAACACAAAATTTAACAATTTAAATATTAGATAATTAAATTAGTTTCTATAATTATTTAATAAAATGAATTGTTAATTAAATATAAATTCGAATTTTTCAAAGTTATATTTGAAATAGATTATTATATATTTGAATATGTATATTTAAAACAAATCAAATATATCAAACTAAAAAGTTCAACTAATAAAATATTGAATTTTAACAATTAATTATAAATATACTATGAATATTGATATTGGTCTGGTTTTTGCTTAGGTAATTTTCAACATATTTTAAAATGAAGTATTATATTAACAAGCTGATATTATTAGTGATAATAAAATAATACCTAACTACTATACAATTACGCATATTATATAAATATTATTTAAATTAATGAAAGGGAAAGCTTTTGATAAATACGTACTTAGAACACCATTGCTTTCAATGGATACAATAAGTAATATTAATATAAATAAACTTAAAGACTTAATTTCTAAACCTATAATACGAGAAGCTATTTATATTGCTTCTCATGAATTACACATAGAAACAGAAAAATATCTTAATAACGAAATAAATGACCCAAAACGAAAAAAGAAATTAGAACATGCATTATTAAGGTATTTAATACGCATGAGTTACAGATGTACTCCATTTGGTTTGTTTGCCGGATGCTCTTTAGGAAAATTTACCAATGAAACTAAAGTAAGTTTAAATAGCATAAATAAATACTCTAGGCATACCCGTTTGGATATGCACTACCTATGTAACTTATCCAATGATTTAAGCAAGGATAACAACAACAGAGAATTCTTTAAATACTATCCAAATACAAGTTTGTATTCAGTTGCAGATCAATTAAGATATGTAGAGTATAAAAACAAAAATAATTCAAAAAATCATTTCATTTCTAGTGTAAGCAATTCTGTATATCTATCAAAAGTATTAGAAAAAGCATCTAAAGGAGCTTACATAAAAGATTTAGCTGATGCTTTAATTGATGATGAAATTAAATACGAAGATGCTAAGGGTTTTATTTATGAATTGATAGAAAATCAGATTTTGGTAAGTAATATAGAACATTCCGTTACCGGAGATGAATATCTAGCTACTATAAATAATGGCATAAACCATCAAAGTGAGAGTTTTAATATTCTGAAAGCGATTGATTTTAAACTTAATGAAATAGATAAAACAAGTTTGGGTGAATCATTAGAATTGTATGAAGATGTAATAAATGATTTAAACAAACTTAAAACTCCATTTGATAAAGGCATCTTATTTCAATCTGATTTAATTACTTCTTGCAATGTTAATACTATAAATACGAGCGTAATTAATGATGTTTGGGAAGGTATTTCTGTATTAAACAAACTTACATGGTATAGTAAAAACTCAAATCTTGAAAGATTTAAAGAATTATTCTACAAAAGATATGAGGATGAAGAAGTGCCGCTAGCTCAAGTTTTAGATACTGATTTTGGAATTGGATATGGTGAAAGTAGTTATGTTGGGTATGGGGATATAACACCTCTTGTGGATGATTTGAATCTGCCGCAAAGAACCAACAGTTCAATGCCATGGAATCCTGTTCTTGATCTATTATCGAATAAATATGCAAAAGCAATAGCAAATTGTGAAGACGAAATAAATCTTACAGTTGAGGATTTAAATAAACTCCCTAATAAAAATTTAAATTTAGCACCAACTTTCAGTGCATTTTTTGAAGTAATAGAACAAGATTCAAATAAATACTCTGTTAGATTACATTATGCTGGTGGTTCATCAGCTGCTTGTTTAATAGGAAGATTTTGTCATTCCGATAGAAATGTTAAGAATTATGTAGAAGAAATAATAGATATTGAAGAATCGACTCATCAAGGTAAAGTATTTGCAGAAATAGCTCATCTTCCACAAAAAAGAGCGGGAAATGTTTTACAGCGTCCTCATTTAAGAAAGTTTGAGATTCCCTTTCTGGCAAATTCTTCATTAAATGATGAGTTTAAAATTCCCATTGATGATTTACTTGTTTCTATTAGAAATGAAAAAGTTATACTTAGATCAAGGAAACTCAATAAAGAAATAATTCCCAGATTAACAACGGCACATAATTATACTCAGGGATCTTTACCCATTTATAGCTTTTTATGTGATATTCAAACTCAATATTATGATGATAGAATATGCTTTGATTGGGGGCATTATGGTACATCAAAACCTTTTTTGCCCAGAGTGACATATAAGAATTTAATCTTATCTCCTGAAACATGGAATTTCGAAAAGAATACATTAAAATCCACAATAAGTAAAATAACATTTACAGAAGATATTGTACAGAATTGTAAAAAGTGGCGTGACGAATTTAATATTCCGGAAAGGATATTAATAGTTGAATTTGATTTTCAAATGTTTCTTGATTTAAGTAATGAGCTTTTTGTGCAGTTATTTATTGATACAATCAAAAAGAAAAGCAAAATTCAAATTCAGGAGTTTTTATATAAATCAAACAACAACCTTGTTAAAAAAGGTACAGAAAGTTACACAAATCAGATAATTTGTTCTTTTCAAAATCAATCCAACTAACAACTATGTCAGAAATTCAAAGGACTTTTATTGCAGGAGATGAATGGCTCTATTATAAAATATATGCAGGTATTTCAACTGTAGATAATTTGCTAGCAACAGAAATACTACCACTAACAGAAAAACTTTTAAGCAATAAGTACATTGATAAATGGTTTTTTATACGCTATACTGATCCTGATTATCATCTTAGATTAAGGTTTCATTTAACCAATAATCAAAATACTTCTGCAATTATATCTTCAGTTAACTTCTTATTAAAGCCCTATGTACAGGACGGATTGGTTTCGAAGGTGCAATTAGATACTTATAAAAGGGAATTAGAACGATATGGAATGAAGAACATTGAGCATTCAGAATCCTTGTTTTATCACGATAGTGTATTGGTGGCAAATGCATTAAAAGTATTAAATAACAATCAGTTTGGTGAGCTTCGGTGGTTGTTTTGCTTAAAATCCATTGATAAACTTTTATCAGACTTTCAATTTTCAACAGTTTCAAAATTAGAACTGATGGAATATTTAAAAAATGCTTTTGCAAGTGAGTTTAATATGGATAAAAGCTTAAAAAAGCAGTTGTCCCAAAAGTATCAAAAGTACAAACTAAAGATTAATCAAATTTTATCTGACGACATAGTGCAAGAGGAAAGTAAATATCTTGTTAATTTACTGCAAGAAAGATCAGATATGATAAGTAAAATTTACTTGCCGATAATTAAAAATGTACAATTTTCAAACGATACTCTCAGTAATGTATTAGCAAGCTATATACATATGCATTGTAATAGGTTAATTAGGAGTAAACAACGATTACACGAGATGGTCATCTACGATTTATTATATCAGAAGTACAAATCAGAAATTGCGCGATTAAAATACGCTCAATAATTGCCATGATATAAATGGGATTAATTTATATAGTTGATGCTTATTAGTCATAACCAGCATATTAATAGCTGTTAAAATATATTGCAACTTTAGTTCAAAGAATTAGAAAAAAATAGGTGTATCCCGAAAAACCTTAAAGAGTAGGGGAAATTTTTAAAATTAAATTTTAAATGAAAAAGTTAAAATTAAACAAGAAAACAATTGTGGCTTTAGACAATGAAACTATGAGCGAAGTAAAAGGTGGTTTTACTTATTCTTTATCCATGGGTCAAACATGTAAATTCTCAAAATCTTATGGTTCAAAAAATGCGTCCGAATGTGGGGCTGATTCTGCAAGACATTTATCACGTTTTGAAGGACCTGAATTAAAAGCTACAGAGCAAAAAGATTTAGAAGTAGTTGAGGATGGCAGACTTTTGCTTGAATAGTTAATTATTTTCTCGTGTTAAAACTATTAACACGAGAATTTTTTGATACATTGTTCAGGGATTTGTAATAACAGAAATTATAATATGTATCCAATATACAAAAAGTCAAACATTAATTATATAGAGAAATGAATCTATCAAAAATATTCACAATTGTAATTGTTGGTTTAAGTACTATTATTACAAAATCTTATTCCCAGAATTTTAATAACAAATTCCTAAATAACGAAATTATTCAGTTAAAGGATAAAGTTAAAAATGCCCAAGTAGTAATGTTGGGTGAAGCAAACCATGGTCAGGGTAATGTAATGTCATTAAATATTGAAATTATAAAATACCTGCATGAAGAATTAGGCTTTAATGTCATTGCCTTTGAGAGCGGTTTTTATGATGTTTATAAAGCACAAAAGACCATTGAACAAGATGGAAATGTTGAAAAGGCATTTGATAAGAGTGTTTTTCCAATATGGACAAAAGCATGCGAGTTTCAGGAGCTTATTAAATATATATATAATAAGAGAGGCGAATTGGAAATTGCAGGTTTTGATTGTCAGCTAACCGGGGAATATTCCATGTATGAAAGTATTGATGACTTAGAAGATTTGCTAAGCTCAAACAATCTGGATTATAATATTAATTTCGATATGCTTTCAAATGCATTCCTTAGCTTTGGAGAAAGATTTGAATTTCCTAAAACCATCAACTACAATGAATTTACAAAAGAACTAGCTAAGGTTGAGAAGCGAATGTCTGTTTTACAAGATAAAAACAGACATAAAGATGCAAGCATTTGGTTGCAATATATAAAAAGCACAAAAGAACTGGCAAGAGATTATTACAACAACAATCCTGCACATATCAAAAAGGAAGATTGGATAGCCTTGAACAGTAATCCTCGTGATGCGCAAATGGCAGATAATCTGTTGTTTTACTTAAATAACAATCCAAATAAAAAAGTAATTTGTTGGGGAGCTTCATCACATTTTGCCAATGATTTTTCATCAACAAACAACGAAGAATTAAAGCACTTTAAACCCATGGGGAGCTATGTGAAACAAAAGCTTGGGGATAAATTAATTAGCATTGCAAACATTAGTGCATCAGGTTCATTTGGTATATTTAAAACAGAAAATAACGTACCCAAACTTCCAATAAGCAGCATTGAATATAAGCTAAATAAAAAAGAATTATTTTATCAATTTGTAGACTTAGAGAATAACAAAACAAACGATGTTTTTATTTCAAGCGCTTTAGAATTTACACCAATTGAGGCAAAGTGGAATGATATTTATGATGCTTTTCTATATGTAAAAGAAATAAATCCCAGTACTTATTTAAATGACAGTTGTGCCTTTGTTTCTGATAATAATATTGCAGAAAACAAACAATCCGGAAACAACAATTTAAGCATAACAGGTTTGCTATTAAGCGATAAAAACAAACCTGTTCCATTTTGCAACATAGCAATACAAAACTCTAACATAGGTAGTATTAGTAATCAAAGTGGAAAATTCAAAATAGAGTATCCTAAAGAAACGATGATTGATACACTTGTTTTTTCTTGTGTAGGCTACAAGGATCATCGCATTGCTATTAAGGATATTAAAGATACTATTGTATTAAAATCTAAAGATATAATACTTAACGAAGTTGTGGTTAATGCTAAAAACCTTGACCCGAGAGCTATTATTAAAAAAGCAATAGAAAACATACCAAATAATTATACTCAAAATAGTTATAATGCAGAATTTTATAGCAGAGGTACTGTAATAAATTATAATGATCTGAAAGCTGACATTGAACGTATAACTAAAATATACAATAAAGATGGTTATAATAATATGGAGGATATTCAATCCAAATATATTGCATTTAAACTTAATTTGGATACTATGAAATGGGATGGCAACTATGTTCGTTATGCTGCTCTTAGTTATGATGATTTTAATAATATTGATTTGGTTAGTTCTTCACCGCTTTTTACTCTTGAAAGTTATAAAAAATACAAATATAAGCTTTTAGGAACTACCCAATATAACAATCAAAAGCTATACAAAATTTCATTTATAAGTAAACGTAATTCAGTGAGATATGTTGGTAGATATCATATAGATGACTTTACCGGAATTATTTACATAAATGCCAAAGACTATGGTATAATAAATATTGATGCAAAATGGCAATATAATTTAAAGATAGCAACAGGAATGGCTAACGTTAAAAATGTTAAAAATGTTAAGATTAATAATGTTGGTAAAATTGAATTAAATGATGAATATATGAACCTGAGTATTACCTATAAAAAAAGCAATGAAGGATTGTACTATATTAATGTAGCCAGATTAGCATGTATACAAAAAGGCAAAAATATTACAACAAATGAGGCGTTTGAACTTGAAGGATCTCAAACTTTTTATTTAACTAAAATTATATCAGATAATGTTGAGGAAATTACTCATGAATCAAGCAAAAATATAAGATTATGGGATGTTGAAAAAGATCTTGAATTTTGGAAAAATTATACTAAACCTGTTATAAATGAATATAGATAAAGGCCGTATAGAAAAGTTGTTAAAAAAAGCAGATGCTATTGTCAGTAATCAAAAATTATTTACTCCCAGTTTGTATATTAGTGATTTAGGTCGTGTCTTGTATTTTGCATATAGGTATAAGCAATGTAATAATGAAGAATATTTAAAAGAAGCTAAAAGTCTACTAGAAATTGTAGTTGATAATTCCGGAGATCATGTTTTAGATGCAAGTTTAAGCAATGGATTAACCGGATTTTGCTGGTTATTTAAACACCTTATTTCAATGGGTATTTTATCGTCAAATGAACTAGATTCCATTGAACATGTGTTGCCATACATAGAACAATCCTTATATCAGGATTATAAAAATGGCAACTATGATTACATACATGGAGCTATGGGAAAGATAGCTTGCTTAACCGCATATAAATCTAAACATGAAAATGTAAGCAAAGCCAATATATTCGATTTTTTTAAGCAATTAGTTCAAGAAGATCAACATGGTTATTGTTGGTCAGATTCAGATAAAAAGGATTTAATCAATTTAGGTTATGCCCACGGTATGCCAAGTATTATAGTATTTCTTATTATATATTTATACAAAGAAGATAAAGAATGTCCTGAAATTATTGAAAAAGCAATTGATTGGATGATAACTCAAAAAAACAATTCAGGAATTAGCTCATTTCCACATAACTCAGATCAGAAAAACTCAGATAGTAGACTTGCATGGTGCTATGGAGATTTAGGCATTGCTTATATGTTTTTAATTGCAGCAGAAGCATATAACAATAATTACTGGCATAAAATCGGTGTAGAAATAATCGAAAAAGCATCAGAGAGAAATCTGGAGAATTCGGGAGTTAATTATATAGAGGAAGGTAAGTTTTTCGATACCGGATTTTGTCATGGCACAGCAGGTATAACTTATTTGTTTTTTAAGTTATACAAAAAAACGAAAAATGATAATGCCAAGAGAGCTTGCAATTATTGGCTTAATGAATCCATTATCAATTTAGAAAAGCATCTATTATGTTTTAATCAATTACCTAAACAAGACTTTGCTGAAGAAAATAGTGAAGATGAAATATTGTACCCATACTTGGGTCTGTTAGAAGGAATAATGGGTTCTGCTTTGGTACTAAACACATTTTTAGGAGAAGATTTAGATGGCTGGAATGATCTTTTTTTATTAAAGAATTAAATATAAATAACTTATCAACTAAAGTAAGGTATTCATACCAATACATATATGATAAAAAACTTCCCTCATTTTAAGCAGTTGGACACAATGGACTGTGGCCCAACATGCTTACAAATGATAGCAAAATATTATGGTCGCAACTATTACTTAACAACTCTGAGAAAAAAGTGCAATATTTCTCATGAAGGAGTATCGTTATTAGGAATTAGTGAAGCAGCAGAAAGTATTGGTTTCAGATCAATGGGTGTTAGAGTTACCTACGACCAATTGGTAGAAGAACAGGCTGTACCTTTTATTGCTCATTGGAGTCAGGAACACTTTGTTGTTGTCTATAAAATTACAAAAGATAAAGCATGGGTATCAGATCCGGTACATGGTAAAATCACTTATACCAAAGATGATTTTATTAAACAATGGGCATCAACGGAAATTGGTGGTGAAAAATTTGGTATCTGTTTGCTGTTAGAAACAACGCCGGATTTATTTAATATTGATGATGAAAAACCGGATAAAACTGGTTTTTTATTCTTGTTTAAATATTTAAAACCTCATAAAAAGTTTATTATTCAACTTGCATTGGGGCTATTAATTGGTAGTTTAATTCAATTGGTATTTCCTTTTTTAACTCAAGCAGTAGTTGATGTAGGAATAAATACACGCAATATTGGTTTTATTTATTTAATTCTGGCTGCACAAGGCATGCTTTTTCTTAGTCAGATAAGTGTTGAATTTATTCGATCTTGGATTATGCTGCATGTAAGCACCCGGATTAATATTTCTTTAATCAGTGATTTTTTGGTAAAGCTAATGAAGCTTCCTATTCGTTTTTTTGATACAAAAATGACAGGTGATATAATCCAACGAATTGAAGATCACTCTCGAATAGAAAGTTTTTTAACTGGTAAAATGTTATCTGTACTTTTCTCAATGGTTAATCTTTTACTTTTTGGTATAGTATTAATTTATTACAACTCTACTATTTTTCTGGTATTCTTAACAGGAAGTGTTTTATACTTTTCTTGGGTATATCTTTTTATGAAAAAACGAAGAGATATAGACTATAAGAGGTTTGCACAAATGTCAGCAGAACAAAGCAAGCTCTACCAGATGATAAACGGGATGCAAGAAATAAAACTTAATAATTGCGAAAAACAAAAACGTTGGGAGTGGGAACGCATACAGGCTAGCTTATTTAGGGTTAATGTACAAAGTTTATCACTTAGTCAATATCAGCGATTGGGAGGTTTCTTTTTTAACCAAACCAAAAATATCATTATCACCATTATGACAGCTATGTTGGTGGTTCAAGGTAAAATGACTCTGGGTATGATGCTATCTGTACAATATATTCTTGGTCAACTAAATAGTCCCATAGAACAAATGATCACTTTTATACATTCTGCACAGGATGCAAAAATTAGTTTAGAGCGATTAGGTGAAATTCATAATAAAGAAGATGAAGTTAATTTAGATGCAGAGCCATTAAGTGACTTACCCATTAAAAAGGATTTAAATATAAACAAACTTACATTTCAGTACGAAGGCCCGCGTTCACCAAAAGTCATTAATGACATTACCTTAAAAATACCTGAAAAAAAAATTACAGCCATTGTAGGAACAAGCGGAAGTGGTAAAACTACATTAATAAAAATGCTACTTGGATTTTATGAACCCATAGAAGGAGAAATAAAAGTTGGAGAAACAAATCTTCGAAACTTTAATCAAGGATGGTGGCGAAGTAAGTGTGGAGTAGTAATGCAAGATGGCTATGTTTTTTCTGACTCTATAGCCAATAATATTGCAGTTAGTGATGAGATAATTGATAAAGAAAAGTTGCTGTATGCAGTTAAAATCGCAAACATACAAGAGTACATTGAAAATTTACCTTTAGGGTATAACACAAAAATAGGACAAGAAGGAGTTGGTTTAAGTCAAGGACAAAAGCAACGTATTTTAATAGCCCGTGCCGTTTATAAAGATCCGGAATACATCTTTTTAGATGAAGCAACTAATGCTTTAGATGCAAATAATGAAAAAGTAATTATGGAAAATCTAAATCAGTTTTTCAGAGGGCGTACCGTTATAATTGTTGCACATAGATTAAGCACTGTGAGAAATGCAGACCAAATATTAGTAATTGAAAAAGGTAAAATTTCAGAAACTGGAACACATCCTGAACTGGTAGATAAATCCGGGGCATATTTTAACCTTGTAAAAAACCAATTAGAACTGGGAGGTTAATGTATAAACTCACCTCTATGTTTTATGCAATACTTAATTCAATGGATATAAGAAAACAAGTGAAATTTACACAAGAAGAAATCAACAGAGTAAATTTGCGAAGTACAGAAGTAAATGACATTTTAGGACATATTCCCAGTAGAATAATTCGCTACGGAATTAGTTCAATTGCGATAATACTTTTTCTTGCACTTGGTTTTAGTTTCTTTTTTAAATATCCGGACATAATCAATGGTAATTTTTATTTGCAATCTGCCAATGCTCCAGCTTTCATGCTGGCAAGATCGACAGGAAAAATACAGTCGCTACTAGTAAAAGATAAAGATGAGGTTATTAAAGGTCAACTACTTGCAACAATTGAAAACTCTACATCTTTTGAAGCATACAAAAAGCTTTTATTTACTATTAATAATATTGAAAATGAGCCACTAATTAGCATACCCAATCTTGGAGAGCTGCAAGCATCCTATTCTAATTATACCAAAGCGTATAAGGAATTTAGCATGTTTAATCAAATAGATTATCATACAGTAAAAATAAATTCACTAAAACAACAAAAAACGGAATTAGAACAAAACATTAAACTGCAAGAATCTCAGGTAGCTTCATCAACCCAAAAAATGGCATTGTCAATTAAGAGATTTAAGAGAGATTCCTTACTATATGTAGACAATACAATACCTGCTGTAGAATATGAAAAAGCATCTCAAGCATTACTAGAGCAAAAAATGTCATTAACAAATAGTAAAATTCAATTATCAAATTCAAAAAGCAGTCTTTCATCTTTAGATCAACAAATATTAGAACTTAACTTAAACTCACAACAACAAAACAACAGTTTAAAAGTCAATTTAGAATCTGCTTATAATATGCTTATTGGCAGCATAAACACATGGGAGGACAAATACTGTTTAAAAAGCCCCATTAATGGCAGAGTCTCTTTTTCAGAAATTTGGGAAGTAAACCAAAATATAAGGAGTGGTCAGTTAGTAATGAGTATTTTACCCAAACAAGCATCAAGAATTATTGCAAAGATAATTATACCAATAGATAGAGCTGGTAAAATTAAACCCGGACAAGAAGTAAATTTAAAACTATACGATTATCCATTCAGAGAATTTGGAATGATAGTATCAAAACTTAATTCAATTTCAGAGGTGCCGGATTCAGCCTATATAGGAACAATCTTTTTAAATGATTCGTTAATAACCAATTATAACAGGTATTTGCCATTTAAGCAAAATATGCAAGGTAAAGCTGAAATAATTACAGAGGATATAACTTTAGCAGAAAGGTTAATAACACCAATCAGAGATATTATAAAAAGCCATGTATCTCTATAAAAAAAAATCCGTTAAAGAAACATCAATTTCAACCAAGTAAAATTAATTACTTACAACAAACCACATTTAACAACATTCACTATTAGCCCTCCCATATGTTTGTTTCCATTATGGAAGCAAGCACCAAGAAAATATTAGGCACATTAGCAGTTGTAGCAGCGGTTGGCGGAGGCTTTTACCTGATTAAGAAAGGTAAAAAGATTCTCTCAGGTGCAAAGATGAATTTTGCGCTATTGGGATTCCGTATACACAAAATGAATTTGCAGGAAGTCCAATTTGCTGTAAAGCTACGCTGTTACAATCCGACAAAAGCACCCATCACACTAGCTGTTAATCAGGTTGTAGCCAACTACAAAGGTTCGGCAATTGCATATTCCACACCAGATATTAAAGGACTAACCATTGAAGCAGGCTCAACACAAGAACCTGAAATACTGTTTCAAGTACCTTACCTAAACCTTATTGGCAAAGGACTATCAGCAGCACTACTTCAAGATACCGATCAACTCAAAGCAGACATGAGCTTTACCCTTTCGCTAAGCATTAATGGCGAGAATATCACTACTACACAGAACCTAAAAGACGGAAACCATACCGCAGGGTTCGGTTCACTTAATACCATTGAAAATAAAACCATAACAAGGCAAGATATGAACGGATTAGCATTGGGCGCATTGGGCATTGTGTCCGGCCCACGAAATACACAGGACGGCAGTAAATACAACCACCTGATAAAAAAAGCATCCGGCACAGATGTATTTATAAAAAACGGCAATGTATTAGAAACCGTTGAAAGCTGCATTGACATTATAGCAGAACACTTTCGTGAAGTTGAAGAACTAGCCTCAATGCTAAAAGCGGATACCGTAAAAGCAAGCTGCAAAAATATCTTTGATTTTTCATACAAATATCTGCAATATCACAAAGACGAAGAAGGTACAGAGCAGCTTCGTACCCCTGCACGTTCATGGTATGACGGACAAATGAGATACAAACAAAAAGGCATTAGTTCCGCAGGAATTGACTGCGATGATTACAGCATATTTGTGGGTTCGCTTTTAAAGAATCTGGGCATTCCCTTTAAGCTTCGCATTACTAAATATGACGGGAGGAAAAACTTTCAACATATCTATGTTATTGTTCCTGCAATAGGTGACTCAGAAGATGAGATTGTGATTGACCCTGTTCTGTCAAAATTCGATTACCAAAAGCCATACAGTTTTGAGAAATCAGATTTTAACATGACCCCCGTGCAAGTTGCAGGGTTAAAAGGCATTGACGGCTTAACGGGGTCAAGCTCTTTGGGCTTACCCATTTCTGTATTATCAGGTGTTGATTTGGCAGGAGGTCAACAGGTACAAGCAGGGCATGAAGAATTAATTGCCATTGTCTCAGGCGTTGACTTTGATGATGCTATCAACGGATTAGGTGATGCAGAAGATGCCACCTATAATTATTTAGTCCGGACTCGAAATTTCCTTTTAAGGAATAAGGAAAACAGGGATAAAATGGCGCACATCCAAAATCCTGATCAATTCATTTCCATGTTGGAACAGGCTATTAAATTCTGGAACTCACCACAACGGGACAAGGTACTTGCTAAACTGGAAAGCATTGAATCCAAGCTTACACAAAACGGACTGATAAAATATGATATTGATGCCATTGAGGGATTAGCCGAATTGGATGATCATGACGAAGAAATTGACGGACTAAACGGTAATAGAGGATTAGGAGGATTCTTTAAATCCCTAAAACGATTAGGCAGAAAAATTGGCAGGGGTATAAAGAAGGTTGCCAAAAAAGTTGGAAAAGTTGCCAAGAAAGTAGCCAAAGCCATCGTTCGTTTTAATCCTCTTACCATTGCGATACGTAACGGACTGCTGGTAGGATTACGATTAAATATGTTTGGTATAGCCAAAAAACTTCAATACGCCTATCTACCCGATCATTTAGCATCAAAATATAATATTGATGCAAAGAAACTAAAGGACTTAAAGAAGCGTCACGGAAGAGTGCGTAAGCTATTTAGAGGATTACAAGGAAAAGAAAAGAACCTGAAAAAAGCAATATTAAAAGGCGCAAAGCAAAAAAGTCGTGATTTCTCATTGAGAGGAGTCGATAATCTATTCATTGACTTGCAGGGATTAGAAGCTATCGGAGAACTTGGTGAATTAGGACAAATAGGCGCAGTTGCTACAGCAGCATCGGTTGGTGCAGCATCAGGAGTGTTGGCAAAGATTAAGAATTGGTTGAAACCTGTTAAAAATATATTCTCAAAGGTTAAAAGCAATTTCAGCAAGGCAAAAGAAATCAAAAACACAGTAACGCAGTATATATCTCCCAAGCCGAGCCAACCGATGCAAAAAGCAAGTAACTATATTCCACCAAGAACCAACAGCTACACACCAAAACCAGTTGTAAAAACAAGTGCATATACACCAAAACACGTTGCGCAGCCAACCATGATTACCCCACTTGCACCAACTTATGCACCCATATCTGTATCTACATACGCATCAAAATCTACAACACCGTATTTACCCAAATCAATAATGCCATATACACCAACATCATTATCACCATATGTACCATCTCCTGAATCAAAAAAAAATATAAAGAATGCTGTTCCTGTAAAAAAAGGAATGAGCAAAGGGGCAAAAATAGGAATCGGAATTGGCGCATTGGCATTAATAGGTACGGGAGCATACTTTGCATTCCGAAAAAAAGAAAACACTCCGGCAAAGAGAAGATCATCCAATAGGAAATCAACAAAAAAGGAAGATTTAGGACGCATAGAATTAAAATAAAGACAAGAAACATCTTGTCACCATCAATAAATAATCATTAAATATTAAGAACATGGCAGTTAAAAAAACAACGTCAAGAACCAGGAGAAGAACCAACTCCACGGGTACAAAAATTGACTTTATGAAAGCCACCAACAACATAGGCAAGCCCATTGCTGCCGTAGCAGGGTTTGCTGTTGGAAAATACGCATTAAAGAAACTCCAAAAAAGCAGCACGGTGAGCGGATTGCTTGGCAACGACATGAAAGGCTATATCGTTCCGTTAGGTGTTACGATGGGCGGTTTAGTATGCCAACAATTCACTAAAAACGAGTACATCAAAATGGGCTTATACGGTTTGGCAGGTGCAGGAGTTGAGGCGACCATTAAAAAAGCTACAGGCAAAACCATTCTTCAGGGACTAACAGGTTTAATGGGCGAAGATGACATCATTGATGTGGATTACGAAGAAGTAGAGGGCTTACGAGCTTTAAACCCGATCACTCAGGCACTCCCGGCAGCAGATATTGACATAGAGAGAGAAATAGAAGCATCTGTCTCAGGTGCAGCAGAGGATTACTCTATGAGTGACGACCCGATGGGCAGTGTAGTATCTGACTATTCAATGAGTGATGACCCCATGGGGAATTCTGACTATTCTAACAATGACGACACTCAAATAGGTAAGATTAAGGACATTGACCCCGATAGCATGGATTACGACATCTTTTCGGGTGATATGATGGAATCTTAATGAGGCTGAGGGCGAAGAGCAGAGAGCAAAGGGCAAAGTGCTGAGAGATAAGTTTAACACAGAAAATAAATCAATAATAATTACGGCGAAGTAAATGGTTTCAAGAGCAAGCGCAACGCAGTTTTTGAAAGATTTTATCCGCCACAAAAACAAAGATCATGGCAGATATAAATGAGCAAAATGATTTGTACCCTTTAATGGAAGATATTGAAGGTTTAGAAGAAGCAATTCTTGACAAGGAAGAAGATTCCCTTGATAAAGAAGACGATCAAGATGATGCAACGGAAGGCATCGGAGAACTGGGACGTTCGAGACGTAGAAGAAGGCGCAGAAGCCGAAGAGGTCGCAGACGTAGCTTTCGCAGACGAGCCGTTCGCAGATCGTACAATGCAGGACAAAGAAGTACTGCTGTAAAAACAGGGCTAACCACGCAATTGACTTCAAAAGGACAGTTTGAATTGCGCAGACAGCAACTTCCGGCTGAAATTCAAAAGGCATTGAAAGATGCACGAATGCAAACCGTTGATACAGCAATCTATACCATTAAATCGGTTAAAGATAAATCTGATATTGATTTGATGGAAGCATCGGATGACAAAAAAGCCGGACGTACCAACTTAAACCGAGCGCAGTTAGATTCCGGTAAGTATTTTCTATTAACAGATATTGTACTTGAATACGCTCACGGAGCATCGGAAGATGATAACGACCCGGCAGATTTTGCATTTGGTCAGTTTGCACTTCCTGCACAAATCCTGAACGGAACATTTGAAATGACTTTGGGAACAAAAGTTATTCTTCCTGAAATATCATGTGCCGTATTTGATGACAGTGATACAACCAAGCGTAAGTTTCAATACAAACTGGCTAACCCCAAATGGTTAAAACCGAGTATGGACATCACACCAAAATTGAACATGCCAAAGGCTATCAATAACAGCGATAAGGTATTCCATCCGGCAGTTAAGATTACGCTCTTGGGAACAATCACAGAAAAAGCCTAAAAATTAGGGAATATCATAGTCGTAAGTTGGGGCGGATGGAAAATATGCCACCGCCCTTTTACGTAACCTTCACAGCAATGAAAGAACAAGATAACAACATAAAGAAACTACAGGTTGTAAAGTTTGAAGTTAAAAAAGGAGAAACCTTTGAGTTTAACGGCAATACAAAAACAGAGCATGACCGCATTAAAGGAATATTCCTGCGATTGTCAAATCAACAAGCCTTATCGGGTGCAACGCTTCGTGTCTGGATTGATGACACCGAAATTATACCGGATGATACAGAAGTTGCTTTGCTTCATCATAACGATGACATGAGCATTAAAGATGTAGCTTTTCCTGTGGATGAAAAAGCCAAGAACAGCCCTATTCGAATCATATACAAAGACGATAGTGAAAATCTCGCAACAAAAGACAGTTATCACGTTCGTGTATATCTGCTTGCCGAAGTAAATAAATAACAGTCATCAGCTAACAATAATTCAGTACTCAGGTTATGAAGAGATATTTTGTTATTACCCATAAGTCAGAAGATAACAACCACATCAATGCACAGGATTTACTCCCTGCATCCTGTAGATTGATAACCGGATTAGCAGTTATTGCTACAGTTAAAAAACAAACAGAACAGATTGATGTGGAAGAAAAACTATCTTTTCCACAGGCATTGATTGATGATTTATTAAACGATGAACAGATTACTGATTTGTTTTATTCCTTTCTGCGCACCAGAACAAGTGAAGAAGAGAGTCGTGATTTCTTTGAAGACAATATTCTCCCTGAGATTATCAGAGTACTGACCAATGGCATTATTTACCCATGCCTGAATATGGATAAGCAACAGGAATTAAGTGATCATCTTGCCCAAGTATTTAATGAGCAGTTTGTTGATTTTATTTACAACAAATCCAAGCTGTTTGTGAAAGGACAGGGAATGACAAACCTTGAATTTTCCGATTTCATTGCACGTCAAACCATGATTTTCACCTATCAGTACAAGGATGAACTGTTTAAAAGAACCATAAAGGCATACAAACAGCCAGAACCTTATGAGTGTGGTAATATTAGCCTGTTAATCAATGGAAATAGTTTCTTGTTGCGTGATTACATGGTAACGGCAAACAGGAGAATCAAATATCTCAGCAAAGAGATTATTCCCTTTCATGAACCTTTAGAGGTAAACAGTAATGTCTACACCGTTTTTAAAAGCAATAAGAACAGCGAAGAAAACATCTTGACTATCAGAATTTATATAGAGTACGAAGTACCGCCAAAGAATAAACTGCAATTGTCCAACCCCAATCAGGAGGAAGTAAACCATGAACACTAGTGAGTTATTACACACCATTGCCAAAGATCGCATTGCAGGATTGCGCACCATTGACAGCTATCAGTTGAAACCGACTGTTATTAGGGTTACAAGTTCCACCATGTCACTTGATCTTAAAAACGACATGTGGATTCTAAACACCAAAGGCTTACCAAGCTCCATTGATGAATTGGAAATGATTAGTAGTGATAATGTATTTACAGCTACACCCGAAGAATACGATTTGATGGATGAATACCGCTATCAGGTATTTACTGATTACATAGACATCAAAACCCAAGCTGAGGACTTTAAGCCCTACCGATTGGAATTTGTAAAGATTATTCCCCACCGAAACCCACAAAAAGAGTGAATAAAAGAATTAAAAACACCAACATCTAAAGCTGTAAATCATCTTGATACTTGATACTTACTACTTGATACTATAGAAAACCATGCTAGATTACAGAGAACAAATACAAAGCATATACGAATTCATAAAGCGTTCCGAGGCAGAACAAAAGTACCCTTATGCTTATGAAATATACCTGATGACAGGTGTTGATGAAACGGCACTCACTTCAAGAACCGCAGGAACAGAAATGTTTAACAACGATATTGAAAAAGCCATTGAAAAGGCAAAGCAGGCACATGGAACGTTGCGAGTGGTTGTATACGGAGGTAAAAGTCACAATGCCAAACACATTAACGATTACAAAATAAACATAAGCGGATTATTAAACCCACCCAAAGAACCCATTGAAAGAGCAGAAATACACACCATCATCAAAGAAGAAATGAAGCAACACCAAATCCAAAACAGTACAGACGGATTGGGAGAAATCAATGGATTACTGGGATTGATAACAGGAGAAAACGAACAGGCAAAAAGCAAGGTGGAAGGTTTGTTTGGACTATTCAACGCCTTATCCGGTAACAACAAAGAAGTGGAGCGCATTAACTACCAAAAGCAGTTGGATGATTTTAAGTTTGAGACACGATACACCAATCTTGAAGAAAGGTACGAACGCTTGCGCAATGAGAATGCAGAACTAAGAGCAGAAAAAGATCGCTATCAAAATGAAAATAAGGAGCTGAAAACCGAAAAGACAGATTTGGAAAGTCGCCTTGCCGGATATGCACCCAATGAAGTAATGAAGCGTGTTGCCACAGGAGCATTGGTAGGAATTGGTTCTCGGATACTTACCAACAGTCCTAAAACAGCAGAATTATTAGGACTTACAGCAGAGGAACTAAAAGGAGCTTTGGGGATGATTGATGACAGCCCTGAAGAAAATACCAACGTTCCCGATACCAATGTTGAAATAACCGACATGGGTGCTACGAATTCACCCGAAGACAAAAAGAAAGCTGAGATAATCAAGAACCTTTCCGATGCACTGATGACATGGGAATTGCAAGAAGTAGCCAAGATTGCAAACATCGTTGGCTTATGCCTTGATAAAGCAGAGCTAATAAATAAAACACTCCTGTTTCTGAACAAAACAGTTAATGGCATTTCAGAACCGGAACCTGGTAGCGTAGAGTTTGATAACGAAAATTTAGATAACGATTAATACATACGATTATGCGAAAATTTAAAGTAGGAATTACAATAGAAGCTGAAACTTCGGAGACGGTTCAGCAAATGGGAAACCTGATACAAAATGCAGTTAATAAGGTTGAACAGGAGGATATTATTAAGCTACTGACCAAAGTAGTTAAGAACCCAAAGATTGTAAAAACAGCATTAAGATACATCTAAAAAGTTAACAAATGGAGCAGGCAAACAAAGCAGCATTAATTGGTACAGGAATTAAAATTGGAGTACCCGTGGTGGCTATTGGCATTGGTATTTATGCTATCAGAAAAATGTTTAAGCGTAATGCTGATGGCACAACAACTATGGTTGCTCCATCATTGAGTGAAATGGTTGTAAAGAAGGAGCAATTAACAATCTCACCGTCCGATGCAGCTTTATTTGCCAATACTTTATACGGAGCTATGCTTGACTTTGGGTCTGATGAAAAAACCATTTACAGCACCATTGATAAGATTAAAACCAAGGATGATATGCTATTGGTGATAAAAGCATTTGGTATGAAACAGTATTTATGGGGAACAAGGGCAGCTTTTATGGGTCAGAACTACAACTTAATAGGATGGCTGAGAGCTGAATTAAACAGTAAAGAAATAGCCAAAATAAAACCCAAGTTCGTGGCATGGGGCATTCCAATTTAAACAATGAATAGGTTAAGATTAAATAATACTAACGGCTAACATCCAATAGCTAACAACTTGTTTTATGAACAAAAAAACAATACTTATATCAGGAGGGATTTTAACCACAGGGGCAATCGTTACCACCATATTACTTATCCGCAGACGCAGAAGAAAGCAGTCTGCATTAAAGGCAAGTAAACCACAAATGCAATTGCCACCTCATGTTTCTAATTTTAATGCCTCAAAAAACAATGTGCTACCCACTAATTTTAGAAACTGGAACGGAGGCAATAACTATCTGTCTAATGCTCCCAGAGGAATCAGAAATAACAATCCCGGCAATCTGATTTACACCAACATCAAATGGAATGGGAAGCTACCAAGAGAACAAAACAAAGACAGTCGTTTTGAAATGTTTATAGCTCCTGAATATGGTGTTAGAGCCATGATTAAAGACCTCAAAAATGATATTGAAAAAGGAAAAAACACTGTTCCTGCTCTTATTGAGGAGTATGCACCCAAATTTGAGAACAACACAGCAGCTTACATCAATACAGTTTGCAAGGATTTAAAGGTGAATAAAACATCCAAACTGCTACCTACCAAAAACACGCTGTACCTTTTGGTTCTGTCCATTGCAAGAGTTGAAAACGGAGGTAATTACATAAGCAAAGAACTATTCAACAAAGCTTATTCAATAATTTAAAAGACACAAGTATCAAGTATCAAGACATAAGACTATTTACATCTTGTAAATCATCTTGATACTTGTGTCTTGATACTTAATACTATATTTAATATGGGAACAATCAAGATGTTTAGGGGAACGACCCCACCGTTACTGAAAAAAGGAGAATGGGCATCCGATGGTCAGTATGCTTACTTGGGTATGGAACATGAACAATATAAAGTGTTTCAAGGCGTATTTGACATGAGTAAAGACCAGCAAATTACAGGCTTTGAATATGATGTAGACAAAAAAGCAATCATCATACCGTCAGGGACACCATTTTCAAAGCTTCAGCTTTTATTTGATTCATTACCCAAGGCATTAAAATATCACACCAATGAGAGCGCAAGTATCAGTATCATGTTTGAGGACGGTACTTTCATTAATGACTTGGGAACGTTTCTGGTACTTCGTGACTTCTCGTATCAAATCAACATTTGTTCACTGAGCAATAAGGTAGACGGAACTATCGGGACTTATGAGAAGCCTGTTGTATTTCAGAGTGACAAAGCCATTGAGATTTACAATAGTGCTATCAATTTCAGAGATATTCGTTTTGAATACAGCGACACGGGATGCGGTGCATTGGCATTTTTAAACAGTACTACCAATATTGATGATTGTTGTTTTGATGCAACAATCAACCAATCGTGTGTATTTGACAGGGGCTATAACAAGATTGTGTTTTCAGATACTTATTTTAAGATGAAAAGCGATATTGAAAATAGCATACTGGATAAAGCCTCAGTAGGTTCTTTCATCAATATTGCCCGTTCAAAATCAGATCCTAATTTTCGCCCCAAAACCATCGTTCAGCAAATTTCAGGTGGTTTGATTATTGCCGGAAATGTTGAGGATTTATTAATCTCAGAAAAAAGTCCGGTTTACATGCCCAATGGAGGTATTGAAATACATGGCGGATTTGTAACTGACCCCGATGGCAATTTAAATATCGCCATCCCTACCAAACTATCACAGTTGGAAAACGATATGAATCTTACATCTAATTTCAATGAACTGGAAAACAAACCCGATACCATTTCCACGGAACAAGCCACAGCCATAGAAAACAACAACAAAAAAAACAGCTATCCAAAAGCCGATGCTGAAAAACTGGCAGGAATAGAAGCCAATGCAACGCTTGGTGCAGATTGGAATGTAAACATTGCCAATAAACCCATTACAATAACAGAAGAACAGGCTATAGCCATTGAAGAAAATACAAGTAAACGCTCATACCCGGAAGAGGATGAAAAAAAATTAAAAGGGATTGAAGCAGCAGCTACAGTTGGTGCAGACTGGGATGTTAATGTACAGAATAAACCCGTTACCATCTCTCCGCAACAGGCATCAGATATTGAAACCAACAATGCCAAAAGAAGCTATCCGCAAACAGATGAAGATAAGCTTGCCACAATAGAAGAAAACGCCACCGTTGGTGCAGATTGGTTTGTAAATGTGCAAAATAAACCTGTTACAATTTCTCAGGAACAGGCTGAGGCTATAGAAACGAACATTCAAAAAAGAAATTACCCGGAAGCCGATGAAAACAAGTTAAAAAGCATTGAGGATAATGCAACTTACGGGGCTGACTGGAATGTTAATGTTACCAATAAACCAACTACGATAACAGAGGAACAGGCTACAGCAATTGAGGAAAATACAGCTAAACGAAGCTATCCGCAAGCAGATGAAGAAAAGCTGTCAGGCATTGAAGAAAATGCAACACTTGGAGCAGACTGGCTAAGCAATATTCAAAACAAACCAACCAAGTTAAGTGATTTTGAAAATGACCTTGAATCAAGTCAAACGACAACAATAGACTGGGATTCTGTGCAAAACATTCCTGCTGTATTGGTTGAGTTTATTAAAAGTCTGCATAATGACGGTGTTACTCATTTTGAGATAAAAGAAGAGGGTTCTGTGCTACGCTTAGGCAATAAAGAGGAATAGTTTTATGAATAAAAAGGGCTACATATCAAGGATTCGAGAGGATTTAAAAAGCGGACGTAAGCACTCTAAAACCACTATTGAGAGCATTGCCAAAGGTTTTGGTATCACCAACAAAAACATGGTGAAAGAATTTACCGAACTGGCAATCATACTTAACGCAAGAGAGATCGCTCATAACAGTTCACTTACTACCTACGAAAAGTACCTTGATATTGTAGCTCTGTATCAATCACAGGTCAACCTATCCATGCGCACAAGCATGAGCGTGTTGATGCAACAATATTCCACTCCGGCTCCTATTTCCTTTTTGGCATCGAGTTACATTTTAAAATCAGGTAGCTTATCAGGTTATAAGGCTTTAAAGAACATTGTAAAAGGCGGTGCTAAGGGAAAAATTGTCGGCAATGCTCATCTTACAAATAACAAAAACGATTTCCCAAAGTACTTAGAGCCATCGGCAGGGAACGGATTATTAACCATCGCTTTGCCGTATCACTACACATACGTTAATGAGCTGGATGACATTAGACTTACCAACCTAAAAGAACAGCCGTTTGCAAAGGTCAGTACTTGGGATGCACTAAAGCCTCCGGCAGCTTATGACAGAACTTTTGATGGTGTAGTAACGAATCCCCCTTTCGGTTCGCTTTCTCAACCTGAACTTTTCGGAAAGTTTAAAATCAAGCGATTGGAGCATGCAATGGCTTTAAATGCTTTGCGTTGCATGAAGGATGATGGTAAGGCAGCCATTATTATTGGCGGTCATACTTCTTGGGACGAAAATGGTCGTGTAACCGCAGGAAACAATCGCATTTTCCTGAACTACCTTTATCATTTCTACAATGTCGAAGATATTATTCTAATTAACGGTAAAAAGCTTTATTCCAGACAGGGAACATCCTTTAATTCCCGATTGATTTTGATTGACGGGGCAAAAGCAGTTCCCAATGGAGCATCTCCGCTTAAAAATAAATTACATAGCACAGTTGTCAATACCCATGAGGAACTTTGGGACAGGGTTGGATTGGTAAATAGCACTAAATCAAAACCTCAAAATAAAGATGTGAAGGTCATTAAACTTCGGGCTAAAGCCATCCTGATAAAGCAAAAACAGTTATCACTTGGTAAACTCCCAACAGCAAACCAACCATTACGCATTTTGGTAGCCTGTGAAGAAAGTCAAACCGTTACAATGGCTCTTCGCAGTCGTGGACATATAGCCCATAGCTGTGATATTCTTCCAACCAAAGGGAAACATCCTGAATGGCATATTCAGGATGATGTGCTGAATCAGTTGGATAAAGGTTGGGATATGATGATTGCTTTTCCGCCATGTACCTATCTGGCTATTTCGGGCAATGCGTGGATGCACGACCCTGAACGTCAAAAAGAACGTAAGAAAGCATTGGCTTTTATCCGAAAGCTGATGAAAGCTCCCATTGATAAAATTGCCATTGAAAACCCCATTGGTGTTATCAGTACAGCCATCCGTAAGCCTGACCAAATTATTCAGCCATACTTCTTTGGCGACAATGCAAAGAAATCAACTTGCTTGTGGTTGAAGAACTTACCGCTACTTAAACCAACTGATATGCTTGATGAAGACCAATTGGAATACAAGCATTGGTACGACAAAAAGAAAAAACGGTGGAGACGGCAACCGCTTTGGTACTACAAAGCAAGGGATTTAAGCGATGAAGAAAGACGTAGAGTTCGCAGTAAAACATTTCAGGGGATTGCCAATGCAATGGCTGATCAATGGACGGTAGCTCCGCAAGCGAATAATAAAAAAACTGCCTAGCCATGAAGATACTGAACTTATATAGTGGCTTGGGTGGAAACCGCAAATTGTGGAAAGGCGTTAGTGTGACTGCCGTTGAGAATAACGAGCAGATTGCAGCCGTTTACAAAAAGCATTTTCCTAATGATAAGATTGTGATTGGTGATGCACATCAATACTTAATTGAAAACTATGACAAGTTTGATTTTATTTGGAGTAGTCCGCCATGTCAAAGTCACAGTAAGATGATGTTTACGACAAATGGTCGTTACGGAACTCGTAAGTACCCGGATATGAAGCTGTATGAAGAAATTCTTTGGCTAAAGCATTTTTGCAAAGGTAAATGGGTAGTAGAAAATGTACAACCTTATTACAACCCCTTAATTCCTCCTGACACTATTTTAGGCAGACATTGCTTTTGGTCAAATTTCCCAATACAACCCTACGAACCTCCTGTCTTGAAAAACTTTATCAAAGCAAAACCAATAGATGTACAGCATTGGTTAGGATTAGGATTAGATACTCCGTTAAAATCAACAAAAACTTTTCGGTCAGAACAGGTCTTACGCAATTGCGTACATCCGAAACTTGGTCTGCATGTGTTCAATGAAATAACTATGAGTACTGGTGGAAGATTAAGTGTAGTCAAAGCGAAATCAAAAGCAATTCAAATCAAACAAAAACAACTCTCTATATGAAAAAGACAATTGCATTTACTAATAACAGCATTACTATTAAGCTTGGTAATGTTCCTCCAAAATATATTTCATCCCGTTTAATTGAATTGGGTTTTAAAACTACCGACAATAAAAGCTTTATCCGCACCCAAAAGTTGGCACAAAACGAACATGAGTATTTACAGGGAATGTTTGGTCATAAAGGGCTTGGTATGGCTTATATCCCCACAGCCGAAAAAGGTTTTATTCTGGATACAACTGTTCCTGATTCAATGGGTCATGAAATGCATATTGCCATCCGAAAAGTAAAAAAAAGTATCGGAATGCCTTTGTTTGACTACGTAGCCGAGAGGCTTGATTACAGCAATGATGAGCTTGTGAAATCACTTTCGTGTGAACAGATAGATGCAGTTTCATTAGCAATTTACAATATCGAGAAGCGTGGTCAGGGAATTATTGTTGGCGACCAGACAGGAATTGGTAAAGGAAGAACAGCAGCAGCTTTAATCCGCTACGGTGTTAAAAGTGGACTGCAACCTGTGTTCTTATCTGAAAAGCCGAACCTGTTTACAGACCTCTATCGGGATTTATCCGACATTGGTAGTTCTGCTCTGGTTCCGTTTATTGTGAATACCAAAGAGAGTAAAACCAATATAAAAAACAAAAGCGGTGAGATAGTTTATACAGCTCCCGAAAAACAGGCGCAGGAAAGGATTATAAAGAGCAAGAAAGCACCCAATAATTACAATTTTATTTGTGCCACCTATTCACAATTCAACCAACCAAAGAAGCCTGCCAAACAGGAGTTTTTAAGAGCTGTAAGCGGTGATAATATCATCATTATGGATGAAGCACATAATGCTTCGGGAAGCTCCAATACAGGTGAGTTTATGCAAGATGTTTTGAGGCAAACAAAAGGTGTCTGTTTCCTTTCTGCCACCTTTGCAAAACGCCCCGACAATATGCCTATCTACGCTCAAAAGACAACAATGAGTGATGCCAATATGCCCAAAGAAGATTTGGTTGAAGCCATTACCAATGGCGGTGTAGCTCTACAGGAAGTACTGGCAGCTCAATTGGTTTCAGAAGGGCAAATGATCAGGCGCGAACGTTCCTTTGAAGATGTGGAGGTAAACTATATTGAGCTAAAAGATAAAGCCAAGGAGCAAGCGGAAATAGCAGATAAGATAACTTCGATAATCCGTGACATAATAGGTTTTCAGGAGAAGTACATCAACAAACAGGTTAAAGAACTTGATAAGATTGCAGCAGCCGAAAGTAAGGAAGTTCAAACACGCAAAGGAACTGAGAAAGCCGGAGTTGATAACATTCCTTATTTCTCAAAAGTATTCAATGTCATCAATCAATTGCTTTTTAGTCTCAATGCCTCTGATGTTGCCGATCATGCCATTAAAAGGTTAAAAGAGGGTAAGAAACCCATCATTGCCTTTGCTTCAACAATGGGAAGTTTTCTGGAGGGAATGGCAAAGCCGGATGATGTGATTATCGGTGACTTTTCAATTGTCTTGGAAAAGGGATTAGATTCTGTTCTTCGATACACAGAAAAGGATATTGACGGAGAATCACAGGGTAAGCAATTCAATATTGCTGATTTGTCGGAAGATGCTCAATTTGCATATCGAGATATTATTCATCGCATTGAGAAAGCTTCAACAGGCATAACCATTAGTCCTTTGGATCTCATCATACAAAAAATTAAAGAAGCCGGCTATTCAGTTGGTGAAGTTACAGGGAGAAAGCTTTGTATTCAGTATAACTCCACCAAAGCAAAGAATACAACTGCCTTGGTGATGAGCCGTAAAAAGGAAAATACAGCCGACTTGTTTCGTCAGTTCAACGACAATGAAATTGATTGTTTGCTTATCAATCAAAGCGGTTCAACAGGAGCTTCGGCTCATGCCATTGTCACCGATAAAGTATCAGTTGATCAGGTGAAGCAGCGTGTGATGGTGATACTTCAACCTGAACTGAATATCAATACCGAGATTCAAAAGCGTGGACGTATCAATCGCACAGGGCAAATAATGAAACCGATTTACGATTACATTATTTCATCCATCCCTGCCCAAAAGCGTTTTATGATGATGCTCAAAAAGAAGCTGAAATCATTGGATGCCAATACCACCTCCAACCAAAAGAGCAGTAAATCACAATTGGAATCCGATGACTTTTTAAATAAGTACGGAGACAAAGTAGTTCGCCAATACATGTTGGAGAATGAAGAGCTAAACAAAGCCTTGGATAACCCACTAAAATTTGAAGGAAACCAAAGCGATGAAACACCATCCGAAGGTGATGCTTCAAAAGTTACAGGGCGTGTAGCTGTTCTATCAGTTAAGGAACAGGAGAAGTTTTATCAGGAGGTGGTTGAGCGATATAATGATTACGTGGAGTACCTCAAGCAAGCCGATGAATACGACCTTGAAGTGGAAGTCCTGAACCTGAAAGCGGAATCCATTGAAAAGCGTGTGGTGATTGCAGGGAAAGGTGGTCGTTCTGTTTTTGGTGATGATACTTATTTGGAAAAATGTGAATGCAACGTACTCAAAAAGCCATATGGAAAGTCGGAACTTGAAAAGCTGATTAAAAAACAACTTGGCAGTAAGCACGTCGACAGTATTTCTGAAGAAATAGTTTTAGCTCACGAACAGTTTGTGCAAAATAAGTTAGCTGATGATTTAAAGGCTTTGGAGATAAAGTATAAAGAACTTTTTAAAGGTATCACAGAAGAGAAAGGCTATCAAAAGATTCCTGTATTTGATAAGGTAGCTCAACAGAATTACATTGTTGACAGAACCAAAGAGATTCAAGTGGGAAAACTAGCTGAAATCACCAAGGTCAAAACACAAAACGAGAACCGTAAGCGTTATTTAAATAACTTCTTAAAGTTCTTCAAAGTCGGTCATGGTTATTTCTATCCGGCAGTAAGTTTTGAAACCGATAGTAGCGATAATTCATACTGCATTTTTCTTGGTTTTGACATTAACGCAAAACACAAGAATCCTTATGCTCCATCATCGGTAAAACTTCGCTTTGCCATTTCCGACAGTCGCAAGTACATCGTTCTATCTGCATCAGGTGATACCGCCAAAGAAATTGAGCGTGTAATGAGCCGTAGTATGCAGCTCACAAATTCCCAAAAGGAAAGTATGATCGACAATTGGGATGAAGCCATTAAGGAGTTTACGGCAGACAGACAAATCCGCTACATAGTAACGGGAAATATACTTCAAGGCTCTGCGGACTTTTCGGGCAAGTTGGTGAGTTTTACCACCAAAGGCAAAGGGGTTCAGAAAGGTATTTTAATGAGTGAAGCATGGTCGCCGGATAATAATGATAATAAGGCAGACAGTTATGTTGTTGCTCCAATCGCAAAACTTCAAAAGCACATCATGAGCCTGCGTAATGGTGCTACCATTTCCACGGAAAACAGAATTACCATAGCAAGGCATTATGATGATTCTTTTAAGATCATCATGCCTAAAACCAAAACACATATTCCCATTTACACCGATAAGGACATTGTAAAACTTCTGGTTAATAATCGGGATGGTTTTGAAATGGTATCGGGTAATATGAAAGCTTCGGTTGAAGAAAGTAAGATGCCTAAGCTTATTAATCTGCTTGGTGAACGGTTCAGCCTTTCTGTAAAGATTCCTCGTCATTATTACGATGAGTATTTGGACAAGGGAACTAAGCGTAGTAATTCATCAGATAGTTTTAGTCATGAGGCTATTCAAATGTTTGAACATGACAAAAAGGAATTTCCAAAACGATTGGCAAAGCAAAAGCAATCTGCAACTAAAGGTAAAGACATAAAGCTTGACACAGGCAAGCAATTAAGGCTTGTAAAACTCCGTGCAAAGGCAATTTTGATTACGCAGAAACAGCTTTGGGCTGTGGCAGGACTTGGTACTCATCCTAAAATCAAGACCATACTATGAAGGGAAAAGCAATTGAAATAAGAAAAGACCGTTTCCCTGAACTTTGTGGTATTGATGATGATGTAGAAAAAGCATTGCAGGAGAAGCAAAGAAACCGAGAGTTTAAAGATGCCGGGAAGCGTGTTCATGGTTCCAGAAAAGAACAAGCCATGTACAACAAGCTTATCAGTAGTAGCGATTTAAACAGTATTGAACAAGATGAAGCTACAGCCATTGAGCTGATTAAAAAAGATAAGGTATTTCCAAAAGTTGACCCACAGGCAGAAAAAGAAAATGGGACAGATTCAGGTTGTGCTTTTCTAAAAACAAAAGTAAGAGCTGCATTTCCGCAAAAGCCGTACAAAGCTACCAAAGAAGCCAGGGAGCAATATGTTCGTATGGCAGAGACTTTTGCTAGTATATTGAATAATGCCGTTTCAATTGATGATTTAAAAGAATTAGATAAGGTTGCTAATGGTGGAGAAATAATCCCTAATACTGATTTTGGTTTAGTATTCGGTAAGCCTCTTCGTAACATCGTCTTTACTATAAAAGGATACAATACTACCAAGGCTGTTAGGGAAACTTATATGAAAGCTCTCCAATATTCGGGCATAACCAAAGAACAAGCAGCTCCAAACGCAAAAAGGTTAAAAGAATATACCGACAAGAAAATTAAACGCCAACAGGATTGTATTGATTCAGCTAAGAAGATTATTTCTGATTCCGATATGGGGCAACATAAAGTAAATGACCTCACGTTTCGTGGTGGGATGTTGCGAAGTATTAGAACTGTTGAGGACTATGTGAAGTATGTAACTCAGGTTTGCACAAGGTTTATCAATGATGCACAAAGAGATTATGATACTACAATTAAACAATTTCCATATTCTGAATTCAAGCCTGATTGGAGCTGGGCTGAAACAAAGAAAACAAGCAAAGCAAAAAGTAGCAGTAAACCTAAAATAGAAGCTGTACCTCTAGCCTACATCAAACGTACAGGTGGATTACTGATTGATAAAGCAGATGAGAATACGGTTATTAAGAAGTTGCATTTCAAGTCGCTCACATTAGGAAACTATGTAAAAGATAATGAAGCCAAGGAACACATTCGACACTTTGTTGCAGCCATCGTTGACTTATGCGAGGTGCTTGACATCAACCTATCCATAAACGAAGCTCTGGCTATTGCTTTTGGTGCATTCGGTCGTGGTGGTAAAGCAATGGCTACATATTACCCAACACGACAGCTCATCAACTTGACTAAACGAAACGGTGACGGATCAGTAGCCCATGAGTGGGGACATTTTTTTGACCATTACTTGAATGGCTTGGAATTATCCACCAAGCCATTTCGTTCTGAAAGCTATCTGAATACCATCATTGAAAGTTTAGGTTACCGTAAGAAGTATTTTACTGGCGGTAAATCTTCACCAACAAAAGATTGGTTCAAAGATATTCTGAAAACAGCCATTAAAAAGGCTGCACCTGATGCTATTATGCACCAGAGTATGGCAGGCTTGATTGTTATGCTCCGCTTTGGCTATTACGCCTTGGATGATAAAGCGGTTAGCTACAATGATTTTGACAAGACAAAGAAACGCAGAACCGATAGCTACCTGTATCACTACTCCAAACTCCAAGGTGCTTATTGGAAAAATATTGTAGAGATGTTTGCCCGAAGCTTTGAATGTTATGTGTACGACAAGCTACAAGAAAAGAATCGGGTAAATAACTACTTAGTGTCAGGGGGTATGTTTTCTCATCCTGTTTATCCGCAAGGTCAGGAACGCATTTATATCAACAAATGCTTTGATAACCTGATTTATGCCATCAAGGAGCATTTGTCCATTAAATCATTTAAGTCATTTACCGATAAACGAGCCGATGAATACATCGACCTGACCGAGAAAGGTAGCGTGAACAAAGGTGTAATTGTGGGAAGAGAGCGAAAGTTGAAATTAGTGAAAGTCAGGGCTAAAGCGATACTGATCAAACAAAAGCAAGCCCTAATGCAGGGATAACAATAATATTTAGAGTGTTATTTTTTTAATATCAAACAGAATGAAACTAACAATCAAAAATTACAAGGAAGCCACCAGAAATATTGACTTTAAAAAGTTACCGGATGCAGCACAGGAAGCACATAAAGAATTTGATTCATTTGCTGATTTCTACAGTGAGGATAAAGACATTAAGGATATGCTCGATAATCATTTCAAAATCGTTGAACCCTATCTAAAGGATTCAGGAAAGAAAAGTCCTACACCCAATAAAACACCATCGAAGAAGAATACTGCCTCGTCACAAAAATCGACAAAAAATGTGACTAAGAAAGCTACACCAAAACGGACAGGCACAAAGAAAATGGCAGCACCCAAAAAAGCACAACGAAAGCCCATCGAGGTTGATTTGATGCCGTTGGAGATTAAGGTAATCAGACGTTATCTGAACTTTCATAACAAGACTGTAACCGAACGTCAGGTTTCTCTTTTATATAAGGTAATTCAAAAGGCAGCAACAGAAAAGACCATCCGAAAAACAAGTAAGTATGCCTCTGAAATTAAAAGCATTAGTAATGATTTAATCAAAACATACAAGGACATGGATGACACTTGCAAGTTTGAAGTACCTGATTCATTACATACAAAACTTAAAAAGATTGTGGATGATTACGGTGTTACTCCGGCAGTTGCATTGATTAAAAGATTTATTAACCTGTATGGCAATATCACAAAAGCAAAAGCTCAACGCTTACTTACCACAGTTTCCTACTCATTAAAAAATGGTAAGGTTGACAAATCCGACAAGGAGTTTGAACAGGTCAAAAACGTACAGAAACATTTGAATGATTATCTGGATAGCGACAAACTGCTTGTTACTAATGTTCAGCTAAAAGGTTTACAAGGCATTGCCGGATTGGGAAAGTAAATGCCACTACTAACATGCCCAAAAGTAGTGGCTCGCAAATGAGGGCATTCAAATCCGGCACAGCAAGAACTGCTGTTATAGCATCCGATCAGGTTGTATTGGCAAACGATCTTGCCAAAATGAATTTTTCAACTGTGTCGCTCAGGGGTACATTTGGAAAACTTCTGGGTAAATTATACATCCCATTCTATATCATGATTTACGGCTCTCGTTTTCATGGCAAGAGTACCGTAGCCTTAATGTTTGCTAATGAATTAGTGAAACAACATAGTTACAAAGTACTGTATGTAGCCAATGAAGAGGGTGCAAAAGGAACTATGCAGGAGAAAGTAGTTAGACTGGGTATAAACAGCCCCATAGGAATTATTGAGGATTACAACCCAAAGTTATTTAAGAATTATGATGTGGTGTTTATTGATAGCACCCAGACTACGGAAGTTTCTCATGAGGAACTTTTAGACTTAAAGAAGCGGTTTCCCAATACCTCATTTGTAATCATCAATCAGGCTAACAGAGACGGAAGCTCCAAAGGTGGTACTAAATACGAGCATTTAGTTGATGCCATTATGCACATTGAAAACAGAAGCGCAACAATGGAAAAGAATCGCTTTCCGGAGGGAAGTAAGGAAACCATTAAAATATTCTAGCAGACTGTGCCTGAGATTATAATACAAACCACATTGCTCGAATCTAAATGATGAATCGAGCAATGAATAAAACATGTACAAATGGAGGAAATGACAATTAAATTTTACTGGGTGGTAATTGCCGGATTAAGTTCTCTTATCGTTGGAGTTCTCTCTTACATTATTCGTAATGCAATTTCCAAAAATGCCACTAAGGAAACGGTAGATGCAAAAACTGATTTGTTGGAAAAGGATATTCTTCATCTAACCAAAGAGCTTGCCTGTTGCGAAAATAAGTTTACGGTTTTACATAAACGAATATCTGATTTAAGGGACAGCTCCAAAGAGATTTATGTGAGTAAAGAACTATTTCACCAAACTATAAAGCAGCTTAATGAGAAGCTTGATACCATTTTAAAATTTGTTGAACACAACGGGTAATGCCTGTGATAATTAATAGAAAATGAAATTATTTAAAAAGTTAGTAGGAAATGCAACAGCGGAAACTTTAAAAGAGGGAACCAGACTGATTGATGAAATTTTTACCACGCAGGAGGAAAAGCTTCAGGGAAAAATGGAGCTTTTTAAAATGGCTGTAGCAGATAGAAGTTCAGCCAGAGAGATGTATCAAAAAGATAGTTGGCTACAGAAAGCATTTGCCATATTCTTCTTGCTTGCATGGTGCGCTTTGACTTATGTAATGCTCAACTATTTCATTTTTGAAACCATTAAGATGGAGGATTGGCAAATTGCTTTTGTAAGCTCTATAAATGGCGGAATATCCACTAAGCTAAGTACTATCATCGACTTTCTTTTTGGTGGTTCTATTTCAGGGGTTAATGATGTTAAACTTAAAAACAGACGTAAAGGATGAAGACTTTTGATAAACTCTTTGAGGGAGTAATAAAACATGAAGGCTATTATGCCAACGTTAAGGGCGATAAAGGTGGTGAAACATATATGGGTGTCGCCCGAAATTTACATCCGGACTGGGATGGTTGGCAGTTTATTGATGCCTACAAAGAAACATATGGAGAGATACCTTGGAATAAATACCTTGATATTCCTCAGTTAGATAGTATGGTAAAGGAGTTTTATCGACATAAATTTTATGAGAAATATAGAATTGAAGATATTTCAAATGGTTCTTTGCAAGAAATCAGCTTTGATTGGTGTGTTAACAGTGGTCATTGGGGAGCTAGAGGCGTTCAAAAGGTATTGAACAGGTATTTTTGTTGTGAATTAAAATTGGATGGAATTATTGGTAAGTATACAATTAAGGCAATTAATTCCTGTCCTTCGGAATTGCTATTTAATACAATTAAATCTGCCCGTATTCAATATTATCATGCTATTGCTAAGAAGGGGCAGAATTATAAGTTTTTGGATGGTTGGTTGAAACGTATAGAGAGTATTAGGCATGAAGATTAAATAAAATCTTTCAGACATATTCATCAATATATCTATCAATAATCCTCATATCTTCTACTACTGTAATATTTCTAATAGTATTAGATTCATATTTATACCATACTTCAACAAAGAAATTACCCAAGTCATACAAACAAAGTGTTTGGTTATAGTAACTTCTTGCTGCTATCATATTAAATTGGAGAGTTGTTTCTCCTCGCTGTGGGAGACTTAGTGACATGAATTCTTTAGGTGTTATTTCCATTACTATTTCAATCTTTGTATTGATTTTGATGATAATGACAATAGCCGTTAGGGTTAGTGGTTTTCTTCTTACATCTTTCACCTGTTGACTTAGCAACTCCTTTACATTGAACAGATATAAAGGAGTTGTTCTTTGATGGGGAATTGGAGATTAAAGGTTTTGTAAAACTCCATTTGTCAGAATTATTCTTACTTTCTAAAGCATTTTCAATAGTATCATCAAGTTGAGAAAAAAAGTCAATGCCTGTTATTTCTTCTATTTTATCAACAGTTACAACATATGAATCAAGACTGTTTGTTATCTTTTGATTTGGCATGATAAAGCCTATCATTTTTTGTTCATCAGTAGGGTCATATATTACTTTATAGTAATAACCGGGAACAGTGACTTTATTTATTCCTATTGTTCCCTTGTTGTTTTGAAATATGGGTCCAGTAACTATATAAAGTTTGTTTTCTTCTATACACCAAGTTCTTACTAGCTCCTCTAATTTCTTCCATCCCCCTTTGTTAAATGAAGCCTCCTGTGGTGACATGTTTGAAAGAAAAAAGCTTTCTGACATAGAAGTACTATTAAGTTTCATGTCAGCAGCAGGAGCCAGATGTCCCCGATCATAACCTGAATTTTCATAATCTTCTAAAGAAGCAGAACCTTGTGCAATCAAATTATCTTCTCTGAATTTATCTGTCCTACTTATATCACCATTTATCATTTCAGGAGTTAACTCATAAAATACCCAATTAGGTTGTTCATTATCTTCAGAGTATGATAATGAATAATAAGTGTGATATACTATTTGACCATTTGATTTTGGTAAATAATCTTGACCAAAAACAATAGAAGGAATTAGAAAAAATAGAGTAAATAAAAATTTCATTGCCCAGTAAGTTAATATAAAAATATTCAGGTTTAGATTTTAAAAATTATATCTAAGCCTATAGAAAATCAAAGAGCGACAAATGTAAAAACAAAATATCAAAAAGCTTTCTAATGTGGAATAACATAATGGCAGTAGGTAATAGAAAATAATAGTAGTGTCATTGGTTTTAAACGATCTCAAAGTAGACAAAATGAATTGTATACTATAGATTATGATATAAAAAGCAAATAGATAACGAGTTATGTTGTGATACACAATGATTATGAAAGTCATAAAATAAATTACTATGCAATACCAAATAGTAATAAAAAGCAATATTTTTTTTATATTTGTTCTTAAGTTCCGCTCAAGGAGTGGAATAAAATATAGATTTAATTTACGTTTTTGCTTTGTCTTAGAAAACGACCAATTTTTACACACACAAAGCAATCCGGAGCTTCACGATATGCGTGGACTTGGTTTGTTGTGTGTGGGTGCTTGGTCGTACCTCTAAGACGCAGACCTTGCTCCACGTTTTTTTTGTTATTCATTTACAGATTTTCGGAACAGGTTTTTGAAAGAAAGTATTTAAAATCTATTGGTTTTGAATTAAAAAAAATGTTTCAAAAATTAAGAATATGAATCCAAAAATTAAAGTTCTATTCGTAGATGATGACCCCCAAAATCTTTTCCTCTTTAAAAAGCTATTTATATCAAAATTTGAAGTTCTCACTACTGAAACAGGGCATCATGGGATTGAGTTATTAAAGGAAAATCATAATATTCAAATTGTTTTTAGTGATTTACAAATGCCCATTATGGATGGTCTGGAGTTTATTAATACTGCCAAGAAACAACACCCTGATAAAGAGTATTACTTAATTACATCCTCCGATTTTACTCCACGAATACAACAAGCCTTAGATTCGAACCTTATCTCCGGTTACATACAAAAACCATTTAACGTAAAGAGAGTAACAGAGGCAATTGAAAAGAAAATAAAGGTTCAATTCTAATCATGTATTAGTTAGCCAATTATAGTCAACTTTAAAATGCAAGCACATGATTGAAAGAATATCTACAAAGGAAAAGGTTGTTATAGATTCATCAAAAAATCTCTTTCCAATAATGCAACGTATTCTGCTTCGGAAAAACAAAATAGATCAAAACAGAGAACACTTTTGGGCTGTTGGTTTAGATAGTAATAACCGAATTCTCTACATTGAGTTAGTTAGTAAAGGAACAATCAATAGAACTATAGCTGAACCACAAGAGGTATTTTGCATGGCTATTCTTAAACGTGCAGTAAGTATTATCATAGTCCATAATCATCCAAGCGGAAGTCTTATCCCATCAACCCTTGATACAGAAATTACAGAAAGAATGATACAGGTTGGACGGCTGATTAGAATTAAGGTTTTAGATCATCTTATAATATCAACAGAGGGCTATCTCAGTTTTCTTGACAGTAGTTTAATGAAGCATCTTAATGAAAAACAGGATTTAACACCTACTTTTGTTATTGAGGATAAAACAAAAAAGAAAATAAAGATTGCAAAAAATAAGTATGCCAATGAAATAGCCAAAAAACTCAAAAAGGAAGGTGTAGATGGTATCATCATATCTAACTCTACCGGACTTTCAGTTGAGAAGATAAAAGGTTTGTGAGTAGAAGTAGAGGTGCATTTGATGTACAATAAAAACTCCCGACTGAATCAAAATAATCGGGAGGTGTATGGTTTAGGAAAATATTCTTAATTCAAGCCAAACTCATCTCAGAGCATTTTAATTTCTGTGATAACAAGTGCATGTCTGAGCTTATCTTTTCGTTCGTAATTCTAGCATAAATTTGTGTTGTTTTAATATTAGTATGTCCAAGCATTTTGCTAACGGATTCGATAGGAACACCCTTGGATAGAGTAACGGTGGTTGCAAAGGTATGGCGTGCCAGGTGAAACGTCAGGTTTTTAGTTATACCGCAGACGTCAGCAATTTCTTTCAAATACTGGTTTGTTTTTTGATTTGTCGGAATAGGTAAAAGAACACCATTGGGCAGACCTTTGTATTTATCTAATATTAATTGGGCTATATCCAGTAAAGGAACAACTGTTTTAATAGAGGTTTTTTGGCGTTTCGTATTAATCCATAAATTTCCATCAAAACCTTTACTAATGTGTTCCTGCCTAAGATTTTTAATATCAATATATGCGAGTCCAGTGTAGCATGAGAAAATAAAAATATCACGAATACGTTCTAGCCGTTCACTACAAAAGCTTTTCTGCATGATGAGTTTTAACTCATCATCGTTCAGGTAACCTCTGTCAACCTTTTTAATAGAGATTCTGTAATTGGCAAAAGGGTCTGTTTGAATCCATCCGTTCTTTTGGGCAGTAAGTACTATACTTTTAAATTTCTGAATAAACTTAGCAGTTGTGTTGGCATTGCAGCTACATTGTGTATTTAGGTAAGTTTCAAACCCAATAATGAAAGAGTAGTTTATTTCCCTTAAATCAATATCGTTTCGTTTATATTCGGTTTTAAGGTAATTTGCTAAGTGTCGTTTACAAACCTCTGCTTTTTGGTAAGTGGCTTTAGATTTACTTATGCCAATTTGTTTCTTTAGGAGGTTATTGTTGTCCTCAAAAAGCTCCATTAAAAAGAATTGCTCTTGTCCGATGCCTAAAAAGGTGTTTTTAACCTTTTCAGCAGTTACTGTGATTTCTTTTCGGATAAGTTCATTGTATAATTTATGAATGGAGGTCTTTATTTCTTCCAAAAGGCTATTTGCGGCAGTTGCTTCCGAACTTCGCCCTTTTACTTTGCCCAAGCTAACGCTCCAATCAGTAACCTTTATATATTGCTTTGTACTGAATTGTGCCATTTTACCATTAACACTAATTCTTGCAATAATAGGTGCTGTTCCGTCTTTTCTTTTTGCACTTTTCTTAATGTAAAAAAGAACTTTAAATGTACTTCTCATCTGCTTCATTTTTTGAATTGTAAAACTAGTTTATTAATCTCAAAATGAAATGATTGCAGGTGTGTCAATTCACGACATAACTATGCTAATTTGCGACAATTTGTGACCTATTTTTGATTTTTTAAAATAGGGTACGATTTAGTCACAAAACTATGTCGCTTTTTGGCAATTTTATCAAAGTACTTACAGACAAAAGGGTATAAAAAAAGTCCTACAATATCTTGATATTGTAGGACTTGTCTTTTTACTGTCTTCTATTGACATTTAACTCAGCGGAGAGAGGGGGATTCGAACCCCCGGTACCTTGCGGTACACACGCTTTCCAGGCGTGCACAATCGGCCACTCTGTCACCTCTCCTTAATAATGTAGCCAAAATAAAAAAAGCACGGATTGAGAGGCTCGAACTCCCGACCCTTGGTTTTGGAGACCAATGCTCTACCAACTGAGCTAAATCCGTGTATGCATTTAATTTCGTTTTTCAAATGCGACGACAAAAATAGAATTTAATTTTACAATACCATCCTACTTTCATAAAAAAATCACTTCGAAATGCTAAATATACTGGCTTTCAACGGGCTTTTTTTTATATTTGCGGACTATAAGAGATCAAAAATATTACTCTTATAGATTTTAATATCGATTTTTAAATTAAATAAACACACAACACAACAACTATGCATGTATTTAAAATTTCTTTGTCACTAATTATTACTTCATTTTTAATTGTAAGCTGCAACCCTCTTAAACAACTTCAAAGCGAACAAACAACAGCAGAAGCGAGTTATTCAACTGGTAATTATGAGCAGGCGTACAATCAACTTAGTACGATAATAACTAAATATGAACAAAACAATATTGAAATACCCTATCAATTATATTTAAAAGCAGGAGCAAGTGCGGCTGAAATTAAGAATTATAATGCGTCTGTAAACCATTATAATAAAGCGCTTGAGGATAGTGTGACTACTGAAGCAGTTAAAGGTTTAATAGCAGGATTGAATCATTCCTCACAGTATGAAAAAGTATCTGATGGGTTAAAAAAGTATAAAGAGTTTTTAATTAATAAGGATGAAAATGAATACTTTAATAGTACTCGTTTTCAAAATGAGGTAAATAAAGGTAATCAGGAAAATATTGTCGATGCATTTGCTGGTTTAAGTCATCCAAATGAGAAACAGTCCATGATTTATATTCAATCACTAGATGGTTTGGGTAAAACAAAAGAAGCAGTTAAGTATTGTAATGAATTAGTGGAGAAAAATCCGGATTTTCTGGAAGCCAAAGAATGGAAAGCTATATATTATTATAATCAGGCTGAAGAGTGGTATGAAAGTGAAATGGCAAAATACAATAAGGATAAGAATTACACGGCATATATTTACTTAAAAAGAGACCTGAAAAAAATATCAGCAATATTTCGAAAAGCAAAAAAAGAATTTGAAGACCTGCATCAGGCTAAGCCTCAGGAAAAAAAATACATCAAGTATCTGAAGAATACATATATACGTCTTGAGATGAAAAAAGAAGCTGCTGATATGGATAAATTATTGAAGTAAAATTATTCAGGTCGTAATGTTATTTAATCTATTTTTGCAAGTACTAAGTTTCATATTATAAAATATCAAAATAATGAGTAAAGCGATTGTTCAAAACGATTTTCAGTTTCCAAATCAAAAGGAACATTATGTGGGAAAAGTCAGGGATGTATACAATATCAACGACCAATATCTTGTAATGGTGGTTTCCGACCGTATTTCTGCATTTGATGTGGTTTTACCTGAAGGTATTCCTTTTAAAGGGCAGGTTTTGAACCAAATTGCTGAGAAATTTCTGGATGCTACTTCTGATATTGTACCAAACTGGAAAATTGCAACTCCGGACCCAATGGTTACAGTGGGACATATGTGTGAGCCATTTAAAGTAGAAATGGTAATCCGTGGCTATTTGACCGGACATGCATGGAGAGAATATAAATCAGGGAAAAGGGTTCTTTGTGGTATTCCGTTACCAGATGGAATGGTTGAAAACCAAAAGTTTGAAAAACCAATAATTACGCCTACAACTAAAGCAGACGTAGGACACGACGAGGATATTTCCAAAGAGGATATTCTTGCTCAGGGATTTGTTTCAAAAGAAGACTATGAAATGCTTGAGAAGTATACTTTAGAGTTATTTCAAAGAGGTACTGAAATTGCTGCCGATAAAGGGCTGATTTTAGTAGATACTAAATACGAGTTTGGTAAAAAAGATGGTAAAATATACTTGATCGATGAAATTCATACCCCGGATTCGTCAAGGTATTTTTATACTGAAGGTTACAAGGAACGCTTAGAAAAAGGTGAATCTCAAAAACAATTGTCAAAAGAGTTTGTACGTCAATGGTTGATTGAAAATGGATTTCAGGGTAAAGACGGTCAGCAAGTACCGGAAATGACTGAAGAATATGTAAATTCGGTTTCAGAAAGATATATTGAATTATTTGAACAAATTACAGGAGATAAATTCCAGAAAGCAGATTCGGTAGATGTTGCTTCCAGAATTGAGAAAAATGTAAATGATTATTTAGCCGCATTATAGATTTCGTATAATCTAAACCATATAGTTTAAAAGAGGCTATCTCATAAACAATGAGATAGCCTCTTTTGTGTTGAAACCCTAGTCAATAATATTGATCCGGGTTTTTTAATAACTATCGGAGGTTTAATACACAGCCTTCAATCAATAAGGTAATTAATTAGTACTTGCACTAAAACTCAAGTGGCAGATAAGAAAGCTTGTATTTTTGAGGCTTTCGAAGTTCGGAAAATGTGAGTTTACCGCTGTAAATGATCATTTTGAGAGCAAGACTAAAAGCCTGCCCCGTTTATTTCGGGGAAAAAAATGGAATTTTCTTGCTGTCACTAATTATTGAATTTCAAATAGAAATGGTGGATATCTTTCATTATAACCTGAGTTCGATATAAAATTAATGGCTCAAATCGCTTATAAATATTGAGTTTTAAGGAATGTTTGCTAAAGCATAGCGGGCTATGGTAAGCAAATATGACGCAGAAAATCGGTATTTATAAGTGACATTCATAGCTTTTCAGTAAATAATCGATTTACGGCTCTAAATTTTATCACCATAGCTCGCTATGTCTCAAAAATTTATATTGTAAATCAATTATTTACTGAAATTTGAGCTCGCTAATTTTAATCGAACTCAGGTTAATAGTCCGCTTTAAGGATCTATTTTATGTTGTATAACATGCGTAATAATGACCAAAAATAGAAAAAAGACAACACACTAGCAACACTAAAGTGTAAGTGTGTAGTTTTTTATTTTTATTTGAGGTTTAATACCTGGAAACTAGAGGTATTCTTCTTCCTAAGCCAAATGCTTTTGAGGATACTCTTATAATCGGAGCCGTTTGAAAACGTTTGTATTCATTCATGTTAACCAATCTAACGGCTTTGTATACAGTTTCTTTATTAAAGCCTGCTGCAATTATTTTTTGAGGTGATTCGTTTTTCTCAATATAATTGAAGAGAATTTTATCAAGAATATCATAATCCGGCAAGGAATCACTATCTTTTTGATCTGGACGAAGTTCCGCAGATGGTGGTTTAACGATTGTATTTACCGGAATTATTTCTTCGTTACGATTAATATATTTAGCCAGGTCAAATACATCTGTTTTATAAACATCACCTAAGACCGAAAGACCTCCATTCATATCTCCATATAGAGTTCCGTATCCTACTGCAGCTTCACTTTTATTGGAGGTGTTGAGTAGTATATGTCCGAATTTATTGGAGAGTGCCATTAATAATGTTCCTCTAATACGAGCCTGAATATTTTCTTCTGCAACATCAGGTTTTAATCCCTTAAACAAAGGCTCTAATGTTTCATCATAGCTGTTAACGATGTTTTTAATAGGTACTATATCGTATGCTATTCCCAGATTATTAGCCAGATCTTCAGCATCTTTTATGGAATGATCTGAAGAGTATCTGGACGGTAACAATAAAACCCTGACATTTTCAGCACCTAAAGCCCGGGCTGCGATCACTAGAGTTACTGCAGAATCAATTCCTCCTGAAAGGCCAAGCGTTGCTTTAGTAAAGCCCATCTTTTTAAAATAATCCTTAACACCCAGAACAAGTCCGTCATGAATTAACTCCAGCTTACCTTTTGCAATGGGTTCTTGTGTCGATTCAGATTCAATATTTTCTAATTCACAATATTGTATGTCTTCACAAAAAGCATGGAGTTGATTGGTGATTTTTCCCACGCTATTCACGACTAATGAACTACCATCAAACACTAATTCTGTGTTCGCTCCAATTTGATTTACGTATACAAATGGAAGTTGATGCTTAGCTGCTTTCTGTGAAATTATTTGTTGTCTGATTTGTCCCTGGTTATATGAAAAAGGAGAAGCTGCAATATTGATTACCAAATCAGGATTGAGTTGTTTCAACTCTTTAATTGGTGACTTTTTATACAGTTTACTCTTTGCAAAGGAGTTGGCTACGGGTTGCTTATCCCATAGATCTTCACAAATTGTAATGGCTAATTTTTTTCCTTTGTAATGAACCAGATTAAACTCATTATTGGGTTCAAAATACCGGTACTCATCAAAAACATCATAGTTTGGCAATAGTGTTTTATGATGTACTGATTTGATAGTACCATCTGCCAAAACAAAGGCTGAGTTAAATAGCTTTTTCCCTTTTTGTTCGGGATTGATACTTGGACAACCAACGATTGCCATAATATTATTGCATTCCTTTGCTATCAGATTTATCTGATCTGAACATTGCTCAACAAATTCCTCTCTTTCAAGTAAATCCAAAGGTGGATATCCACAAACGGCAAGTTCGGAAAACACAATTAAGTCGCATTGGTTGTTTTGAGCATTATGTATTGCATCAACAATTTTTTTTGTGTTGTATTCAAAATTTCCAACATGATAGTTTAACTGTGCTAGTGCTATTTTCATTCTCCTTAAATTTTTATTAGAAATTCCATTTTCAGAATTTCTTTCAACGTAAAATTGTATAGTTAATGATATCTGATAATGAATGTTCTGTGTGGAGTAAGTTATTCATTATGAGGTTTGCGTACTTGATTTTTAAAGCTGTTTTAAAAGATGATTCCGAAGTTAAAAACCAATCTGTTCAAAATAGCTTTGTCATCATAGTTTTTATTTTTTGTTATGTCAGATATTCCCTGATTATAAACAACACCCATTTTTAAATAGGCATTACCTCCAATAGAATATTGCATTCCTCCACCAAACTGGTATCCGAAGTTAAACAATCGAATTTCATCATTCAGGTTTTTTCCGGATCCGTCGTTTGTTTTTATATTGAATTGAGTTGATAAACCAAATATTCCATAGAAACTGCTTCTTTGAAAATCACTTGTTTGCAGCTTTAAACTCAATGGTACTTCAACGTATTTTAATCGATATTCAATAGTGGAATTGGCTTCTTTATCAATGGTTTCATCCCCGATAATAAAGGAGGTTGGATCCTTGTATCTTAACTTTCCACCAGTTGTATTAATCGTAAGTCCGGTTGAAATGGCATAATTTTTTGCGAAGAAATTATCCATCTCTACCCCGAAATTGTATCCAAATAAACTTCCATTAGAATCAATACTGTTATTGTCAGAATTAATCCAACTAACCTGTGGGCTAAGAGTAAATGCAAAGCGAACATTCGATTCTCTGTCAGACTGAGCAAACAAACCAGTTGCTGCTATTATAATCAGTACAAAAAGTGAGGTTATTTTCTTCATTTTTTTAATTATTAGAAATAGTAAAAGATTTGCAAACTTAAATAAAAAACGTATAAAACATCTATTTAGTACAGGTTTTGATCGTATTTGATGATTGTATGAGGTAAGTCATCTTTGTTGTATTTCTGCCTATTAACCTGAGTTCGACATAAAATTTTGGATTCAGACCGCCTATAAATAGTGAGGTTCAACTGAAAATTATGAAAGAATAGCGGGCTATTTTGAATAATTTTCAGGAAGAAGATCGCTGTTTATAAGCGGAAACTCTCATGCTTTGCATAAAAAACTGATCTACTTCGTTAAATTTATCGAGCTAGCGAGCTAGCCCTGCAAAATTTACCTTGTATATCAGCCTTTTATGTCAATCTGAATTCTAAAATTTTAATCGAACTCAGGTTA
>JBNKRV010000204.1:0-44880 GCA_050296935.1 Marinilabiliaceae bacterium
ATCTAAGCACGAAGCCTGCTTCAAGATGAGATATCCTTATCAGGGACGTTAGAGACTATGACGTTGATAGGCCATAGGTGTAAAGGCAGTAATGTCAAAGCCGAGTGGTACTAATTACCCGAAACTTTTAGTTGGTGTGTATAAGCACGGCAGGTGATTTTGATTGAGCTGATATGTTTTTATCAAGCTAAAACTTGATACTGAAATAAAGATATTCAGGTGGTTATAGCAACAGGGTTCCACCTCTTCCCATTCCGAACAGAGAAGTTAAGCCTGTTAGCGCCGATGGTACTGCGTACTGTGGGAGAGTAGGTCGCCGCCGACTTTTAAAAGAGCAATTGGATTCAGTTCCGGTTGCTCTTTTTTTGTTTCTAATATCCCGAAAAAACATTCGTTTTATTATAGATTATGAGAAATATCAGTTATTTTCGCGCAGCATATTCAATACGTTGAGAATTTTAAAGAAAAGTAATGACTGATAAGAGAATAGAGAATATAAATGTGGATGCTGAACAAGCAATAATCACCCCAAATGAGTTAAAAGACCTTTTTCCCTTAAATGAAAATATTATAAAAACAATTTCTGAAGGTCAGAATACAATTAAAAATATTTTAAAAGGTAAGGATAGTCGAATTCTTGTTGTTGTAGGTCCATGTTCAATTCATGATATTTCTTCAGCAAAAGAATATGCGCAAAAATTAAAAAAACTTGCCGATGAAGTAAAAGATTCTCTTTATTTGGTAATGAGAGTTTACTTTGAGAAGCCCCGAACTACTGTAGGTTGGCAAGGACTAATAAACGATCCATATTTAAATAATTCATTTGAGTTAGAAGAAGGATTAAAGCAAGCCAGAGAATTGCTTTCGTATATTGCAGAAATTGGTCTTCCTGTTGCTGGAGAGGCACTGGATATTGTGACACCTCAATATATACAGGATTTAATTTCATGGACAGCCATTGGAGCTCGAACCACAGAATCACAAAGTCATCGTAAAATGGCAAGTGGTTTATCATCTGTTGTAGGATTTAAAAACGGGACTGATGGGAATATCAAAATAGCAATTAATGCATTAGAGTCTGTTGCATCTCCTCATAACTTTATTAGTATAGATCCGGATGGTCATGTGGCTGTTGTTCGTACTAATGGGAATTCAAATACTCATATAATTCTAAGAGGTGGAACAGAACCTAATTATAGTGAATCATATGTGAAAGATTATGAAAAGAAACTTGAAAAAGCTGGGTTGCCTGCTCGTATAATGGTTGATTGTAGTCATGCAAATAGTCATAAGAATGCTGTCAATCAAGAAATAGTGATCAAGGATGTTGAAAGTCAAATTCAAAAGGGCAATAAATCTATAATGGGGGTAATGATAGAAAGTAATCTATTGTTTGGTAAGCAAAGTATTCCTTCAGATTTGAAAACCTTAAAGTATGGAGTTTCTGTTACAGATGAATGTATCGGATGGGATCAAACAGAAAAACTACTTAAAGATTTTGCAGAAAACATAAGTGATAAAATTGAGTCAAGAAGGATCTATTAAACGAGATTTTATTTAATGTCTTAAAATAAGGAGTAGAATGTGTATTTTATATCTATAAACATATTTCATTCTACTCAAAAACGTCATAATTGCCAGCAGCTTTATTAACGGATGATTTTTTATCCTGGTAAAATAGCTTTAATGTATTTTTTCTCCAGTTGGTTTTTGTCCTGAAATCTTTAAAATTTATCTTTTCCCATTCAAATCCAAACTTTTCATGTGTTTGCGGTCCAATATAGCAATATACAGCTTCAGTAACTTTTTTGTTTGTATTTTTCTTCTGATACTTAATATCGGTTGTATTGGCCAGAAGTCTTACTTTTTTTGTCTTGCACTGTTTCATCAGTAGGTCAATAATTTTGTTGTATTCAGGTAGTTGTTTGTCAGTGATAGCATTAGAATACTTCCCTCCAATATTAAGTACAGGCCTTACTTGCAATGTACTTATGTTATACTTTTCAAATACATTAAAAAAATCTGCTAACTCAGTGAGATTTTTATTGTTCACTGTATAGTTTATTCTTATTTCAGGAAAGTTGGAATTTAAAATATTTTTAAAATGAGTGATTTTTTCTAAAGTAGATATAAATCTGTCATACTTTGAATTAGTCATGAAATGTTCATATGTAGATTTTGTAACTCCATGACAAGAGATCGTTATTTCGTTTAGTTGTAAATCTACCATTTCTTTAATTTGTACATCAGTTAATAGTTGTCCATTTGTAACAAGACCAATATCTGGGACCTTATATTGTTTGGCAAGTTGAATTAATTGAGTAAAATTTCTATGTGTCGTAGGTTCTGCCCCACAGCCTATATAAACCTGAAAAGCTTTCGGAAATAATATTTTCGAAATGAATTTAAAATCATTAAATGGTATAATTCCTTTTGTTTTTTTGCGATACTCCATAGAACTGAAATAGCACATTCTACAAAAAAGATTACAGTTAAGTGAAGGGTCAATTCTTATTGACAAATGTCTTTTACCTATAAGGTGTAAAAAATATACGCCAAGAAGTTTTATAGTTGGGCTTTGTATTTTCTTACTAAGACTTAATAATGTGTAAAAATTCATGTTGGAATATGTTCTGACAAATTTCAATTTCTTATATGATAACAATTACTTATAATACTGGTTCATTGTCCTCAATATTATATATCATTGCGTTGTAAAAGTATTATCTTTTTCTGGTTTTATGCAGTCCGTTATTTATAAACCTATACTAGATCTGATTTTTAGAATTCAGATTGCCTTTAAAGGTAGCATGCAGCTTTTATACATCAGGTGAAAATAGTTTTAATCTCAAAAAAATGTATCAAACAGAGGTTCTTTGATAAGAAAAAATAAATATGTCCAACCTCTATTGTCAATGATATTATGAACTGTTATATTTGCATACTTTTTAAAAACTAGGTGAAATACAGAAAAATGAGTTCTAAATTCAAAGTATACAAAGGATTAGATTTATCCCAAATAAATAAAGAAGTATTAAAGGAATGGGAGGCTAATCAAACATTTGAAAAGAGTATCAGTATCCGCAAAGGTAATCCCACTTTTGTGTTTTATGAAGGACCTCCATCCGCTAATGGTCTTCCTGGTATTCATCATGTTATTTCACGTTCACTCAAAGATATTGTTTGTAGGTATAAAACTCAAAAGGGATTTGAAGTTAAGCGTAAGGCTGGATGGGATACTCACGGACTCCCTGTTGAATTAGGGGTAGAGAAAGCTTTGGGTATTACAAAAGAGGATATAGGAAAAAAAATATCAGTAGCAGATTATAATGCATCTTGTCGTAAAGATGTGATGAAATATACTGATAAATGGGAAGATCTAACCCATCAAATGGGTTATTGGGTGGATATGGATAATCCTTACATTACTTACGATAATAAGTATATAGAAACGCTTTGGCATCTTTTAAAAGAGATTTATAATAAAGGATTTTTATATAAAGGATTTACAATTCAACCCTATTCGCCAGCTGCAGGTACAGGTTTAAGTACACATGAACTGAATCAGCCGGGTTGTTACAAAGATGTAAAAGATACAACATGTACCGCTCAGTTTAAAGTGGTGAAGAATGATAAGTCTGAGTTTTTATATAACAATGTTAATGAAGACTTGTTTTTTTTAGCATGGACGACTACACCATGGACTTTACCGTCAAACACAGCTTTGGCAGTGGGGCCTAATGTAATATATCAAAAGGTCAAAACATTTAATCCTTATACAGGTGAACCGGTAACTGTCATTTTGGCTAAAAATTTAGTCTCTGCTTATTTTAATCCCCAAAATGCCGATTTGTCATTTGAAGATTATAAAACAGGAGATAAAAAAATACCATTTGAAGTACTAGATGAATATTCTGGTAACGATTTAGAAGGTGTAAGCTATGAACAATTAATTCCTTGGATTAAACCTGATGGAGATGCATTTAGAGTGATTTTAGGTGATTATGTTACCACCGAAGATGGTACTGGAATTGTGCATATAGCGCCTACTTTCGGAGCGGATGATGATCGCGTGGCAAAAGTTGCTGGCATAGCACCACTTATTTTAATAGATAAGGATGGAAAGCAAAATCCAATGGTTGATAGAACCGGAAAGTATTTTCTAATTAAAGATCTGGATAAATCCTTTGTTAAGGAATTTGTGAATATAGATACTTACGCAGAATATGCAGGTCGTTATGTGAAGAATGAATATGATGATAACCTGTCAGAAAAAGATGCCACATTGGATGTAGATATCTCTGTAATGCTAAAGCAAGAAAATAAAGCATTCAAAGTTGAGAGGCATACACATAATTATCCACATTGCTGGCGTACCGATAAACCGGTATTGTATTATCCTTTAGATTCCTGGTTTATTAAAACGACAGCAGTAAAAGATAGAATGATGGAATTGAATAATACCATCAACTGGAAACCAGAATCCACAGGAACAGGCCGATTTGGAAAATGGTTAGAGAATCTTGTAGATTGGAATTTATCTCGTTCGCGTTATTGGGGCACTCCACTTCCAATATGGAGAACGGAAGACGGAAAAGAGGAGAAATGTATTGGCTCTGTAGAGGAACTTGTAAAAGAAATAGACAAAGCAATTGAGTCTGGTGCAATGGAGAAAAGTCCATTTGGTGATTTTAAAGCGGGAGACTATTCTAAAGAAAACTATGACAAGGTGGATCTTCATCGTCCGTATGTAGATGATATTATATTGGTGAGTGAGAATGGAGAAAATATGTTTCGCGAACCAGACCTGATTGATGTGTGGTTTGATTCGGGAGCCATGCCGTATGCTCAAATGCATTATCCTTTCGAAACAGAAAGTGAAGATGGATCTAATTTGGTATTTCCTGCAGATTTTATTGCAGAAGGAGTGGATCAAACAAGGGGGTGGTTCTTTACCTTGCATGCTTTAGGTACCATGTTATTTGACTCCGTAGCCTTCAAAAATATCATTTCCAATGGATTGGTATTAGATAAGAATGGAAATAAAATGTCGAAGCGTTTAGGTAATGCAGTAGATCCATTTGAAACTATTGAGAAGTATGGTTCAGATCCATTGAGATGGTATATGATGACCAATGCTCAGCCTTGGGATAATCTAAAGTTTGATCAAAATGGAATTGATGAAGTTCGCAGGAAATTCTTTGGAACCTTATATAATACCTATTCATTTTTTGCGTTATATGCTAATGTGGATGAATTTACCGGACAGGAAGAAGAAATACCTTTAACTGAGCGACCTGAAATTGATCGATGGATTATTTCACTACTGAATTCTCTAATTCTGGAAGTTACTAATAGTTTCGAGGCATATGAACCAACAAAGGCAGGTAGAGCTATTCAGAATTTTGTGACGGAAAACCTTAGTAATTGGTATGTAAGACTGAATCGTAAAAGATTTTGGGGTGGAGAGTATTCAAAAGATAAAATTGCTGCCTATCAGACTTTATATACCTGTTTGGAAACGGTTGCACTGTTATCTGCACCGATTGCTCCATTTTATATGGATCAATTGTATAAAGATTTGACAACCGTATCTGGGCATAGTAATTTTGAATCGGTTCATTTAAGTGATTTCCCAATATGTAATGAGGAAATGATTGATAAGGCACTGGAGCAACGAATGCTTTATGCTCAGGATATCTCTTCAATGGTGTTGGCGCTAAGACGTAAAGAAAGTTTAAAGGTTCGTCAGCCATTACAAAAGATAACAATTCCCATATTGGATTTAGAATTCCAATATCAGGTAGAAAAAGTGAAGGATTTGGTGTTGTCTGAAGTAAATGTAAAAGAAATGGAATTTCTGACTGACACTTCCGGAGTGTTAGTGAAAAAAATAAAACCAAACTTCAAAGCATTAGGTCCGAAATATGGAAAGATGATGAAGCAGATTGCTTCTCATATAAATCAAATGAATCAGGAAGATATTGCCTTAATCGAAAAAGAAGGCCATATTAAAGTTGATATAGCAGAGCAGCGAATTGAAATATCAATTGATGATGTTGAAATATTATCTGAAGATATACCGGGTTGGTTGGTAGCGAGTGAAGGGCAGTTAACTGTAGCGCTGGATATTCATTTAACAGAGGAGTTAAAACAAGAGGGTATAGCCAGGGAATTTGTGAATAGAATTCAAAATCTACGGAAAGATTCCGGTTTTGATGTTACGGATAAAATTATTCTGGAAATACAGAAAAATGAAGCAATAAATGATTCGGTAATCAACTTTAAAGATTATATTGCGACTCAAACTTTGGCCGAGGAAATAAATCTTGTAGATTCATGTAACGAAACCGAAGGAAAACTCGTAGAGATAGACAATAATGTCGAAATCTACATCTGTATAAGTAAAAAAGCATAGAGAATGAATCAATAAAATTGAGTGAGATTCTGATTGTAATTTAATTGAAAATTCTCATGATTTTAGTTTTAAGGCAATTCTATTTATTGTAAAATAAATAGAATTACCCATTGTAATTAGTTTTTTAACAGATGAAACAGATATGTGAAAAATAATGGTTTATTTTACATATCGGTGAAAACTCAAATTTTACTGTTATGGCAGAAAAGACAAGATATTCTGATGAGGAGTTGCAGGAATTTAAACAGATAATTGTTGCAAAGCTTGATAAAGCAAAAAAGGATTACGAACTACTTCGCAATACAATAACTCATGGTGATGGAAATGACACACAAGATACATCTCCAACATTTAAAGTTTTAGAAGAAGGAGCTGCTGTACTTTCTAAAGAAGAAGCTGGAAAATTAGCACAACGACAGTTGAAATTTATACAGCATTTACAAGCTGCTTTGGTGCGAATTGAAAATAAAACTTATGGAGTCTGCAGAGAAACAGGAAAACTCATCTCAAAAGAGAGACTGCGAGCAGTTCCTCATGCAACGCTAAGTATTGATGCTAAAAGAAATCAAAAATAGATTCCATCATAATGTATAATTGGCCGATGGAAAATGAATTTATGATTCTGTTTTATATTATAAAAAAAATAATGGACATGCCTTACAATTACACTCGTAAATGAGCGTTTTGTAGGGCTTTTTTTTGTGTAAAATTTATAGTTATGTTTTCAATATTGAAAAAGCCACTAAGTATTGTATTATTAGTTTTGCTAATAGATCAATCTTTGAAAATATGGATCAAAACCCATATGATGTTGGGCGAGGAGTTTAATGTTATAGGTGATTGGTTTATTATTCATTTCATTGAGAATAATGGGATGGCTTTTGGGATGGAATTGGCTGGTAAATTTGGTAAAATCATTCTGAGTGTCTTTAGAATAGTCGCTGTTATTGGGATTGCTTATTATTTAAGACAGTTGGCCATAAAAAAGGCTCCTTATGGTTTAATTGTTAGTATTTCACTTGTTTTAGCTGGAGCCATTGGTAATATCATTGACAGTGCCTTTTACGGACTCATCTTTAATGATAGCTATCCACAGGTAGCAAGTTTGTTTCCTGCAGAGGGAGGTTACGCTCCTTTTTTACACGGGAAAGTTGTAGATATGTTTTATTTTCCTTTAATGGAAGGTAATTTTCCCTCATGGTTACCAATGTGGGGAGGAGAGCATTATGTTTTCTTTCGACCGGTTTTCAATGTGGCTGATTCAGCTATTACAATAGGAATCTTTATCATACTGATATTTCATAGAAAATATTTCAAATAGAAATTGTTGATATTTAGATTTTTAGAATTACGAATAAGTTACTAGTGAATTAATTGTAAATCTTTTCCTTTTTGAGAACTAAATTGTTTATTAATTAGTAATTTTGTCGTCCCAAATTTGGATGGTTTTGTTTATAAAATTCTTATATGCTTACTGACACTATGATTGTGACTCAGGAAGCGAAGCCTACCATAAAAAGAACTTAATGATGAATAAGATATTATTATTACTTGCGTTTGTTTTTATCTCAAGTGGATGTCTGGTGCATGCTCAGAATGTAGATCCATCTACTGTGGATGTGGCAAACTTAACTGATGATCAAATTAACCAGATTGTTGTTGAAATGAATAGAAGGGGATTAAGTGAAAATGATGCTATTATTCTTGCCAGATCAAAAGGTATGACCAGTGATCAGATATATCTACTACGTAAAAGAATTAAAGAGTATAAAGCGAGTGGGGGTATTTCAAAAGCGAATGTCAAAGATAAATTTACTAAAACAGAAGAGGTCAATGAAGAAACTATTGGAGTTTTATCCTCAAAAACTGTTTTGGATAGTTCATTGATAAATAATAAGATTTTTGGATTTTCCTTTTTTAACAGTAAAAAACTAACTTTCGATCCTTCAATAAATGTACCGGTTTCTGATAGTTACCTACTAGGAGCCGGAGATGAAATTATTATTGATGTTTGGGGAGCGTCAGAACAAACATACCAATTGCAAATTGCGTCAAACGGCGAAGTGAGAATACCTTTAGTAGGACCAGTATATCTTTCAGGGTTAACCTTTAAGCAGGCTAAAAGTCGATTAAAAAGTGTTTTAGGTGGTATTTATAGTGACCTGAAGAATGTTACTCCCAAAACTTTTGTCTCAATAAGAACCGGACAGTTAAAAACAATACGCGTAAATGTAGTGGGAGAAGTGGCTGTGCCTGGAACCTATACTCTACCGGGTACAGCAACTTTATTTAATGTGCTTTATCTTTGTGGAGGTCCAGGTTTAAAAGGTTCATTCAGGGATATTCAATTGATAAGGAATGGTGAAATTATATCACATTTAGATGTATATGATTTTTTAATTAATGGTAATTCGCAAGTAAATGTATCTCTTGCGGATAATGATGTGATTATGATTCCAACCTATATTAATAGAGTTCGGGTTGAGGGAGAATTTAAACGAAATGGTATTTTTGAAGCAAAAGAAGATGAAACTGTATTAGATATAGTGAAATATACTGGTGGTTTCACGGAAAATGCCTACAAAAAGATTCTAAAGCTTTATAGAAATACTGGTAAGCAGAAAACCTTTAAAGAAGTACCGATTGATAGTATAAATCTGTATAAATTGCAAAGTGGAGATAGTTTATTCGTAGGTAAAATTTTAGATCGCTTTATCAATAAAGTATCTATAAGCGGAGCAGTATTTAATCCTGGAGATTATGAGTATAGAGAGGGACTAATGCTTTCGGAGTTAATTCAAAGAGCAGATGGGTTAATTGAGAATGCATATTTGAATAGAGGTTTAATTACGCGTTTAAAAAATGATTATACACCTGAAAATATATCATTTGATGTTGGCAAGGTTATTAATGGCAAAAGTGATATTGTTTTAAAACAGAACGATAATATAATCATTTCTGCAATTGATGATATGAGGGAAATCCAGACCGTTGCTGTATGGGGGGAAGTGCAAAATATGGGGGAGTATCCATATGCAGAAAATATGACGATAGAAGATTTGGTTTTTTTGGCTGGTGGATTTAAAGAATCTGCATCAGAATCTACTATCGAGGTAAGAAGAAGATTACCCTATGATGTCGCAGATCATTCATCAGAAGCCTCATCAGAATTGTATTATTTTCAAGTTTCCAGAGATTTATTATTGGATGAAGATGCTACAAATTTTATTCTAAAACCATTTGATGCAATAGCTGTTCGGTTTATGCCTGGATCTCTTAGCTCAGGAAATGTTACAATATCAGGGAATATTATGTATGGAGGAATATATAATTTGACTACAGATAAAGAACGAATTTCAGATGTTATCAATAGAGCCGGAGGATTAGCTGCCAATGCTTATCCTGAAGGAGCCAGCCTTTATCGGAAAGTAAATTTGTCGGAAGAAGAAAAGGCAAAAAGAGATGAGTTAATGAAGATGGATTCAACACTCGTTTTTTCAGACTTGGAATTTGAAAGTGTAAGTGTGAATCTCAAAAATATACTGGAAAACCCTGGTTCAAAAGAGGATATTTTTATGCGAGATGGAGATGTAATAAGCATACCTTCGGAACTACAAACAGTAAAAGTGTCAGGAGAGGTTCTTAATCCATCATCTACTGTTTTTGAAAAAAGGTATAGTGTAAGACAATACATTAATGCAAGTGGAGGGTTTTCAATTAATGCAAAAAAGGGAAAAACGTATGTATTAAGGCCCAATGGAGCTTCTTATGCCACAAAAGGTTTTTTATTTTTCAGAAGATATCCTAAGGTAACTCCTGGTTCAGAAATTATTATTCCTCAAAAACCGATTCGAGAAGGATTAAGTGCTCAGGCTTGGATAGGTATCGCAAGTGCATTAGCATCCATGTCATTAACTATTGTTACAATTACAAATAGGCTGAAGTAATGAAAAAAAAGATATCATTTAATACTACTCCAATAATTAAGGATGATGAGATAGATCTGGTTGCATTGATCAAAACTATTTGGAATGGAAGAAAAACTATATATTACTCAGTAGGTATTTGTGTATTTATTGGTTTATTAATTGCCTTTTTAAGCCCTGCCAAATATACAGCCTCTGCAACTCTGTTACCATCTGCAGAGAAGAATAGAAGTAGTTTAGGGGGATTAGGAGCCCTTGCTGGTATGGCTGGGGTTAACCTTGGTAGCATGGTGGGGCAGTCAGAAGGTATTCCGGCTGAAATATATCCACAGGTGGTCAACAGTTATCCTTTCTTAAATGAATTCATTCATACTAAATTTCATTTTGAAAAGTATGATGTACCTATTTCAATTTATGATTGTGTAGTAGCTGATACTATTCCTTCATTAGTGGCTCAAATTACCAAGTATACCATAAGGTTACCATGGACATTGAAAGATGCGTTTCTTTCAGAAAAAGGCGAAATAAGTGAAACGAAAGATTATGGTGTACTAAATCTTACTGAGGAAGAGTTAATTGCAATTGGTTCTGTTTATCAATTGTTTCAAGTCGAAGTAGATGATAAAACAGGTTTGGTATCTATAGCACTAGAAGCAGAGGAACCCATACTTGCGGCACAATTTGTACAAAAGGGAATTGACATACTTCAAAAATACATTATAGATTATAAAACCAAGCAAGTAAGAGAAAATCTTGATTTTGTACAAGGACGTTTTGACGCAAAGAAGAAGGAGTATGAAGAAGCGCAAGAGAGCTATTTCAATTATAAAGATCGTCATAGGAATATTATTTCCGAACGTATTGATCCTGAATTTCAACGTTTAATTGACACCTATGATATTTATGCAACAGTTTACAAAGGACTTGCTCAACAACTGGAGCAAGCTAAGATTGCTGTTAAAGAAGAAACACCTGTATTTACAGTTTTGGAACCTGCAAAAGTGCCTAATGAGAAGTCTTCTCCTAAGAAGAAGATTATTTTATTAGTATGTGTGTTATTAGGTGGATTTATTGGGTTGGGAGTGATATTTGGGAAACTAGTTTGGTTTAATATTAAAAATCACTTTAAGATTTAAACTTGGATTTTACTAAAAATTGGATAAGTAAATGTTTTTATAAGGAAACAAATTTGTGATAATTTTACAATATATTTTATCTAGATAGAACGATTTGTTCCGATTTTTCAAAAAACAACATTAAGAAACAATGATCTATTAGAGCTCTTAGATATATGTATGGATTAAGTCGGAATTTCTTGCGAAATTTAATCAAGGTGAGAGGATATACTCTAACTCTTGAGGCTTGCTATTATTGAGAAAAGCTTTTAGGATCTTTATAAATTATTGAATTAATTGAGATGAAATAGATTATGAACAGAATCCTTACTATCCATTCCTAGCAGCCTGTCGGACTTTAAAGAAGTATAGTTTAACTTTCTTGTGATCATGAATCGATTTGTTAGCGCAGATAGAGAACAGGGCATGCTAATGCCTTATGATGTAAGGTTATGGCTGCCAGAAGACCACCTTGCTCGCTTTGTGGTAGATATAGTAGAAGGTCTTGATTTCAAACACATTTATAATCAATATAAAGGAGTTGGCTCAACAACCTATGACCCCAAACTATTAATGTCGCTATTATTTTATGGTTATGCTACGGACGTTTTTAGTTCAAGAAAAATAGAACAGGGGGCATACGATTTGGTTGCATTTCGTTTTATAGCAGGAAACCACCACCCAGATCATGACACAATTTCAAGTTTCAGGAAGCGTTTCCTTCCTGAAATAAAAGGCATGTTTAAAGAGATATTGTTAATTGGTAAAGAGCTTAAATTGGTTAAGATGAGCAATATATTCATAGATGGAACCAAGGTTCAGGCTAATGCCTCCCGTCACAAGGCGATGAGTTACGAGTACATGAAAAAGCTGGAGCAGCAACTGGAATCCGAAATTGAAACATTATTGGATATTGCCGACAAACAGGATGAAAAAGAGGGCTCTTTAGAAGTTGATATTCCTGAAGAAATCAGAATGCGAAAGGATCGGCTGGAAAAAATAAAGGAAGCAAAGAAAATTGTGTAAGACCGTGCCGTAGAACGGCACAAGAAGTAGAAGGAGGATTACGACCAGATAGTGCAACAGCGAAAGGAAAAGCAGGACAAAACGTAAAAGAAGCCAAGGGGGCGTGCACATAAGCTGCCGGTAGAATCTCCCGAAGAAAAGGATCAGTGGAACTTTACCGATTCTGAGTCGAGAATCATGAAAGCATCCAGAGGTTTTGATCAGTGCTATAACGGGCAAGCAGCAGTAAACGAAGACATGCTTATTATTGGGGCATATTGCAATGCTCACGTTAATGATAAACAAGAGTTTATCCCTGCAATAGAAGCAGTGCCCGATGAACTTGGAGAGATAGAAAATGCAGTTGCAGATACAGGTTATTTTAGTGAGAAAAACATATCAGATTGTGAACAAAAAGGAATCCGTGCCCTCATATCAACAGCAAGGGACAAGCACAATTCTTTTCTGGACAAGCTGTTAACTGCCGATAAAGAACCGCCTCCTGCCTAAACGCCAATAGAAATAATGCAACAAATGCTCAGAAAGCATGGAGATATTTATAAAAAACGAAAGCAGACCGTAGAGCTGGTATTTGGTATTATCAAAGAAATTTTGGGTTTCAGGTGCTTTTCTTTACGTGGCTAAATTCAAGTGGACTGAGAATGGTCTTTAGTATGCTCGGTATATAATATAAAGAGAATGTTCAACCTTTCATTTGGATAATATGTAAAGTAGCATAGTAAAAATGAGCAAAAAAGGGAAAATGGTATCCAAACCTGATTGTAAATCGACAGAATTTGCATTATATGATGGAGATTTTCATTTTTTTCGAAAAATAAATATTCTCTGAAAAAGCCCTGATGAAACATTAAATCATAAAGTCCGACGGGCTGCTAGGAAGAAGAAATTAGCAAAGATATAATCAATGGATAAGTGAATCTATAATATTTTATTGTCAAGCTAATGGTGACTTTTTAGACAATTCCTGTATTCATCGAGTGGAAAATAATAGAAAAGGAAGCTCTTTATGAGCTGGTTTTTAGTACTTATATTTTAGGATTGATTTAGTCAAATCTGAAATGTTGAAACGCTTTGAATGCTATAGTCTAGAATTTATGAGAAAGACGGATAAAAAAAATATAAATATGGATACTTGTTGGTAAAATGCGAATAATAGGATTAAATATTATAGTACATTGAAATTGATAAAATAAGGATAACAATACTACCTATATGATTGCCATACACAATATTAATTTAAATAGTAATTTGTTTTATTATTATGATCTCTAATAATAAAAGAATAATAAAGAATACATTATTACTTTACTTTAGAATGTTTTTAACAATGGGAGTATCTTTATATACTTCTAGAGTTGTTCTTGATATACTAGGTGTCGTTGACTATGGTATTTATAATATTGTAGGAGGAATTGTTATTATGTTCTCCTTTTTGAATAATGCCATGGCTATTGGAACACAACGTTTTTTATCATTTGAAATTGGAAGGACGGATTTTAGAAAATTAGCAAATGTTTTTAGTACGGCTGTTAATATACATATTACTATTGCGGTTGTAATACTTTTATTTGCTGAATTAATAGGTGTTTGGTTCTTAAATGCCAAAATTGTATTTCCAATAGATAGAGTTTTTGCAGTGAATTTTGTCTATCAATTATCAGTTTTAACATTTATTACTTCTATACTAAGTGTTCCATATAATGCTTCAATTATTGCACATGAAAGAATGGGTGTGTTTGCTTGGGTTAGCATTATTGAAGTTAGTTTAAAGCTTGTTCTTGTGGTTTCATTAACTTTTTTCGAGTATGATAAACTAGTTTTATATAGTTTATTTTTGTTTTTTGTTTCTTTAGTTTTAAGAGGCATTTATGGATTTTATTGTACTAGGAAATTTCAAGAGTGTAAATATAAATTTGAGTGGAATAGAGAGTTGTATATTTCTATGCTAAAGTATAATGGCTGGAATTTATGGGGTAATTTTGCTGCTATATCATATAATCAGGGTATCAATATATTATTGAATCTCTTCTTTGGACCAACGGTTAATGCCGCTCGTGCGATAGCTTATCAAGTTTACTCTTCTGTAAACGGTTTTGTTGGTAATCTACAGATGGCGATAAATCCACAAATAGTAAAGACATTTGCTGCTGATAAACTTGATGAAATGCATCATTTAATTTATCAAGGTGCCAAATTTTCCTTTTTTTTACTTGCTCTTATTTGTGTTCCCCTTATTTTGGATATGAGTTTTGTCTTAGGTATATGGCTTAAAAATGTTCCTGATTATGCTATTGTCTTTTGCCAATTAGTTTTAGTGTCTGGGCTAGTAGATAGTCTTTCAGGATCTATTGGAACTGCAGCTTTAGCGAGTGGAAGAATGAAAAAATATCAGATTGTAGTTGGAACTTTACAAATTTTAATATTGCCTATTTCATATTTCTTTCTAAAAAGAGGGTATTCACCTGAAACAACATTCTATATTATTATTATATTTTCAGTTATAACATTGTTTGCTAGGTTAGTATTAATCTGCCCATTAGTAAGGTTAAAGGTTAGAGATTTTATATCTAAAGTAATTATTAGAGTAATGTTAGTATCTTCTTTTTCGATTCCATTTCCTTTATATATTAGAACAACAATGGAGGTGTCTTTTCTTAGGTTATGTTTGATTGTAGTAAGTAGTTCTTTTTCTATAGTTATATTTGGTTATTTATTTGGGCTAGAAAAATCGGAAAAGGCTTTAATAGGAAGCCGTATTTGTAAATTAATTCGATAAAATGATCAATAAATTTTTAGTTAGATTTAAAATTAGGGTGTTTCAGACATATTTTCATAAAAGGTTTAATAAACCTGAATATAAGGGTATGCGGAGAGAAGTACGAAATATTGCAATTCTTTATTCAATACCTTTAGATTCTCCGCGAAATGAAACTTGGAATGATGGGTTTGTTGATGCAGTAAGGCTACTTCGAGATAATTATAAAATTACTTGGGTTAATATCGAAGCAGAAACGCTCTCCAAAGAATTTCTTGAAGAGTTTGATTTTTTATTGATAAAAAGTAATTGGAATTGGGGACCTGATAAGTTACTAAGAAATAAGTTTAAGGATTTGAAAGTTAAAAAAGGATTAGCTATTGCTGGAGTTTCAATACCTCCAAATAATAATGAGATTTCTTTTTATGATGTTTTGTGGTATGAAACAGAATGGTATAAAAAAATAATATCTAATCACCCAAATGTTTATCATGGATTTGGTATTAATAAAAGAAATTTAGTCCCAATAAAAAATAAAAAAGAATATGATTATATATGTATTGGTGCATTTTTGCCGCATAAGAGAATGGAATTAATAAAGAATATAGAAGGTAAAATAATGGTCATTGGAGAAGGATACAATAATGCTTATTCGCAAGAAATAATTGAATTATTAAATAGTTTAAGTAACGTTACTCTTTTGCCTTTTGTAAAATATTCAGAGTTGCCCGAATATTTTTCAAGAGCTAAAATTATGTATATTCCAGCTTCTGTAAATGGTGGTGGAGAAAGAGCTATATTAGAAGCTCGGCATTGTGGCCTTGATGTCAAAATCGAGAAGGATAATATGAAGTTGAAGGAATTGTTAACTAGTCCTATTTGGGACTCATTATATTATAAGAATCAATTAGAAAAGGGTATAAAATCCCTGAGTGTTTAATTATGATAGTTTATATTAAACGTGCTTTTAAGTACTTTCTTAAACCTTTTTTGCATTTAGAAAATACTGCTAGGTTAATAAGGAGTACAAGAATTCTGACTGTTGGTAAAATGACATATCACAATGGTAATTTTGTGGTTAAAGGGGATCAATTTGTTCATTTGGGTAGTTATTGTGCGTTCGGGAAAAATGTTACAATAGTTACTTCTAATCATGATTATAACTATCCATGTATCCAGGGTAAGTTTTACGACTATTATTTTAAGGAACAACATCCAGGTGTTCTACAGAATCCACCTAATCGAGAAAGGACAAAAGGAGGTGTTTCTATAGGGAGTGACGTTTGGATTGCTGATAATGTAACCATACTTTCTGGAGTAACTATTGGTGATGGGGTTTGTATTGCTAGTAATACTGTAGTTACTAAGAGTATTGAGCCGTATTCTATTGTGGGAGGAATACCAGGAAAGTTAATTGGTATGAGGTATACTAATGAGGTAATAGATTTATTTAATGAGATAAAATGGTGGAATTGGGATGAAAGAAGAATCATTGATAATAAAACTTTTTTCAATCTAAATATAAATCAATCAAGTATTAAACAGATTAAGGATGTGATTGTATAATGGAACTATGTTATTATAAAGGTAAAACAGGCAATTTTGGTGATGATTTAAATCCATATATCTTTGATTATTTTTTCAAAAAGAATAATAGATACGAAGGAGAGTTAGTTTATTTTATAGGAACAATATTATTTGATGATTTTGCAAAAATTGTAAAAATTGTTAATCATAAAGATAGGAAAAAAATTGTTATCGGTGCAGGGGTAAGATATGTAAATAATCCTCCAAGTATTAATGAAACATGGGATGTTCGGTTTTTAAGAGGACCACTATCCTCTCTTGTGATATATAATGATACGAATCATTTTGTTACAGATCCAGCTTATTTGATTCGTATGTTACCTATTTATAATAAGATATCTAAGAAGAAGAAATATAAGGTTTCAGTGATGCCCCACTTTTTTTCGCTGGATAAAATTGATTGGTTAAAGTTGTGCAATGAATTGCAAATTAATTTCATTGACCCATCTGATCGTGATGTTGAAAAAACAATAATGGAAATTGCAGAATCTGAATTCTTAGTCACAGAAGCAATGCACGGAGCAATAGTTGCGGATGCAATTGGAACTCCATGGAAGAGGTTTAGGTTTTTCTCAAAATATAGTGAATCTGAGTTAGTATCTGAATTTAAATGGGCTGATTGGTTGTTTTCGATGAATTTAAAAAATCAATTTAGTGATTTGTATTACAATAAATATATACGAGTGATTGATCAAATAAGAAATTTTAGTTTTCTTAAAGGAATACGCTATAAGCAAGTGAAAAATATATTTTCAAATATAATTAGTGAGGATAACTATCAATTAAGTAACGAGACTTTAGTCAAAGAGAAAACCAAGAGATTGCTGGAGGAGATAAAAAGATTATAAATTTAAAATAAGTATGAAGATTCTTTTTTTTACAGAGTTATCTCCTTTCCCAGTTAATGGAGGGGAAAGAATAAGGTCATATGGATTATTAAAGGCTTTAAGTGATTTAAATTACGATGTAAATGCAATATTTCAGAATGAAGATCAAGTCGATTTAAAAGAGTATGAATTACCTAATGTTAATTTTATCTCATATAGTAATAACAGAAAGAATTTGACATATAAAATTTTCAATGGTGACTTTTTTTATAAACAAGGACATGTAATTAATATATTTAAAGAATCTATTGCAAAATGCAAACCTGATATCGTGATATTAGATTTTTTTTTAGCACCTAAATATTTTAGTTTCTTTAGAAAAAATAATATACCTTTTGTTGTTGGCACTCACAATGTGGAGTCAAAATTAATATGGCAAAGGCCAACAAAAAATGTTTTTAAATTTTTAAGAAAATGTCAGGAATATTTATACATGTTATTTCACGAAAGATTTATCTACAAATTAGCTCAAGGGATTATAGCTGTTAGCGAAGAAGATACGGAAAAATTTAAAAGAGTACTTCCCCATAGTAATATTCATTTTATTCCTAATTTTTTAAATCAAGAACTTTATAAATCAAAAGGAAAGAAAGAAGATTATATTGTAATGACAGCAAACTTTAATGCTTATATGAATAATGAAGGTTTAAAGTGGTTGTTGGATTATGTATGGTCTGATGAAATTGATAAGTGCTGTAAATTAAAACTTGTAGGTAAGGGATCGAAGGAAAGTTTTGCTCCATACATGAATAGATATTTTAATATTGAAGCTATTGGAGCAGTCGAGGATATCACAGAGTACATTGATAAAGCCAAGTGTGTGATTGTTCCTTTGTTGCATGGAAGTGGTACTAGGTTAAAATGTCTTGAAGCTATGGCTTTAAAAACACCAATAATATCAACATCTAAAGGTCGTGAGGGAATTATAAGTAAATATATAATTACTATAGATGATCCAATTAAGTTTAGAGAGGAGGTTATGCGGTTTAATGTTTCAAATGAGATTGGTCAATTTCTTTATGAGGATTTTTTAAAGGAATATTCTCTGCAATCAAATATGTATAGAGTTCAAAACTTGATAAATTCCATTTTAATATAAACTTTATGTTAAGGATTGGCAATGCTGTAATTTATTCCTATAAAGGACTTCGAATTGGTTATTTTATGATGTTGGCTGCAATATCACAAATTAATTGCTATTTGAAATTTACGTTAAATAATGTCGAATTCAAGTCATTTAAATGTTTTGGGAATGCGTATATTCATGTTTCCAGACATGCCAAGTTTAGTGTAGGAAGTAAATTTAAGATGAATAATGGATACCTATATTCGGATAGTGGTGTTAATGGAAGATGTAGAATAGAAGTACGAGATACAGCTGTTCTAGAAATTGGGAATGGTGTTGGTATGAGTGATACAACAATAACTTGTCATGACAGTATCACAATTGGAGATTGTGTTATGATGGGAGTAGGGTGCCAAGTTCGTGACACAGATAATCACTCTTTAAATGCCGAACACAGGAAAGACTCTAAGTTGGACTGGATAAATAAGAAAACAGCACCAATTATTATAGAGAATAATGTTTTTATTGGTGCGTATTGTCTTGTTCTAAAGGGTGTTCGTATTGGAGAAGGTTCAGTTATTGGAGCAGGAAGTGTTGTTACAAAGAATATTCCGTCTAATGAAATATGGGCAGGGAATCCAGCTTCGTTTATTAAGAAAATATAGATTGTGAGGAAGTATACTTTAAACATCAAAAAAACTCTATTTTTCCTCATAATTATTATTTTTTCCACCGGGTTAAAATTTGGCATGGGTGAAGGCGATAGGAATTTGGTTCTTATTGCATTAATGGTTATTATACCATTTATGCTTTTTATTCAGTTTCCAGTATTGAAATGGGATGAAAGATATACTTATTTACTTGTTGTTGCGATTTTCTTTAGTGGAGTTCTACATTTGAATACATTCAGGGTTTCAACTCTTATGTATTCAGTGTTGTTTATTGTTACATTTGTTTATTATAAGCGAGTTCTCTATTCTGGAGTAATAGAAATAAACTCAATCAAGCGAATATTAAAATTTTTGCTTATAGCGCATTGTTTAACAATAATTATACAGCAACTTAGTATCTTATTAGAATTACCGTATGTTTTTAATCAGATTCATATATGGCCAGAAAGTAGGTTCAAATTAAATGGTTTATCAGCAGAACCTTCACATACAGCGAGAATACTTGTTATTTTGATGTATAGCTATGTTAAGTTAACTGAGTATGGAAGTGGTCAGAAATATAATTTATTGCAAGGGATTAAAGATGAAATAATCATTTGGATAAGTTTTTTATTTCCAATGTTAACCATGGGAAGTGGAGGAGCATTTTTCTTTTTACCTTTCTTTTTTATTCAATTTTTTTCGAAGAAGACTATATTGAAATCTATAATACTATCTATAATAGCATTTGTTATTATCTTAAACTCAAATTTTGTACCTGTTGTCAGAGCTATCAATTTTGCTAAAGCAGTTGTTTCGATGAATCCAGAAAATATGTTGATCGCTGATCATAGTGCATCTATGCGCTTAGTTCCGTTTTTTATTTATTTAGATAATTTTCATTTTTTAAGTTTAAATTCTTGGTTAGGATGGGGGATTGATTATAATGTTTTGTTATTTCCGAAATATATTCCAGGTGTTATTGAAGATACAAATATTGGAGGAGTATTGCCAAATTTCTTGCTAAATTTTGGTTTATTGTCAGGTTTTTTTTTATTTGTTTTTTTATTTAAATATTGTTTTCGTAGAGTGTTAAGTCTAGAATTTTTATTGTGGATGTTGATGATTAGTTCTGTTCCGTTTAATGCTCAAATATTCTGGTTTTCTATTATACTTTTTTCTACGATAGAGTATATGAGAAAGACGATGAAAAATAAAGAAATGTTTTAATTGTATGAGAAAACTTATTTCAATTATAATCGCAACATATAATGCGGAGAAAGTTTTACAAGCTTGCTTAGATTCAATAATCTATCAGTTAACTGAAGAAATTGAACTTATAATTATAGATGGAAATTCAACAGATGACACTGTAAATATAATTCAGAGGAATGAAAATTTTATTAGTTACTGGATTAGCAATAGAGATGACGGAATTTATGATGCGTGGAACAAAGGACTTGATCAAGCTTCAGGTGAATGGTTCATGTTTTTAGGAGCTGATGATAGACTGATATCCAATGCATTAAATATTTATGTTCATTATATAAGGAATGAAAATCACAAGGAATTAGATTATATATCTTCTAGAGTTCGCATGGTTGATAAAAATGGAGTTTATATTCGAACAAAAGGATGGCCATGGGTATGGCCGGAAATATTAAAAGAAACCATGACGGCACATCCTGGATCGTTGCATTCTAAAAACTTTTTTGATACCTATGGTAAATACGATATTAAGTATAAAATAGTTGGAGATACTGAATTGATTTTACGAGCTAAAGGTAATCTTAAATATGCATTTTTAAATGTCGCCACAGTAGAGATGATGGAGGGCGGTGCAAGTGATTCATTAAATGCTATAAAAGAGAGATACAAAGTGAATGTTATGACTGGGAATTGCAAAAAATATTTAGCTTTCTATTATGCTCTAATCGTTTCAGTAAAGTTTTTAAGTAAGAAAATGTTTCGATTGATTGGACTTAATGTTTATTTGAAGAAATAGAATCTATGATTATAATTATACTAAAACCAGTATCTTAATGAAAATACTATTTCTTCAACACAACGGGAAACCTTATGGAGCTAATAAATCTCTTTTAACACTGATGCAGCATTTAAAAGGTAATAATGAGGTGTTAGTAATAGCTCCATTTAGAAATTGTTTGCATTCGGAGATTACATTAAGCGATATACAAAGTATAACTTTACCATTATTTCCATCTGTTTTTTTCATAAGACGAAGAACGAAATATTTACTATATCCACTTTTAATGTTGCTTAATATTATAATATTTCCACTATTTCTATTCTATGCAATAAAGTTCAAACCAGACATTATATATTCTAATAGTTCAGTAGAAAATCTAGGACTCATTATATCTAAAATATTGAGGGTAAAGCATGTTTGTCATGTTCGTGAGTTTGGAGATAAGGATTATGATTTTTTTTGCGTTTTTGGTAAATTGTTTAAAAAATGGTATTTAAATATGAGCAATGGAATTATTTTTAATTCCAAAATTATTCAGAGAACGGTACTTCCAATTAAAGATCAAAAAACAAATTGTGAGACAATCTATAATGGCATAGAGATAGATAATCTACATGTTGATGAAAAAAGGTGGGATGGAAAAAGAAAGTTTAGACTTGGGATTGTTGGTTATATTCACTCAGAGAAGAAGCAGTTGAAGGCATTAGAATTTCTTAAGGATGAATTATTAAATAAAAGAGATATAGAGTTATATATATATGGAAATGGAGATAGAGCATATTTAAGAAAGATAAATGATTTTATTGCTTGCAATAGTTTAGAGAAGTATGTTTACTTAAAAGGTTTTAATGCCGATGTTAGTAAGATCTACAATTCGTTTGATGTACTAATTGTTTTTGCAGAAAATGAAGCCTTTGGAAGAGTTACTATTGAAGCTATGAAGTTTGGAATCCCCGTAATTGCATATAATGGAGGGGGGACATCGGAATTGATTGAATCTAATGTTGATGGATATTTATTTGAAAATAAGTTGGAATTTATTTATCAATTAGAATTGTTGAAAAACAATCCTGAATTATATAATAAAATAAGTAATAATGCTATCAAAAAAGTTAGAGAGAAATTTAACAAATCACTATATGTTGAAAAAATTGAAAGATTCTTACATGGAATTTAATCTGCTTTAGGAGGGAAGTATATGAATATTATTCATTATTCATTAGGTATTTCTATGTTTAGGAAAGGAGGGTTGGTTAAATATACAACTGATTTAATGAATAGTCAAAGTGAAATTGGGCATTCTGTAGCCCTGTTATATCCTGGAGATTCTAAATTTATAGTTCGAAATTGTAAGATTCAAAATAGAAAGAGTATTAATAGGGTAGCAATATATGAGTTAGTTAATACCTTACCAGTATCAATATTGCATGGAGTTGCACAGCCTAAGGATTTTTTGTATTCAGAAATATCTCTTTCTTCTGAAGAATTGGAAAAATTATATGTAAGCTTTCGTCCTCAAATTATGCATATCCATACTTTAATGGGACTACCTTTAAAGGTAATTGAATATTTCAAAAATAAAGGAGTTAAAATAGTTTTCACTACACATGATTATTTTGGATTATGTTTGAAAGTGAATTTCATAAATTACCTAGGTGAATGTTGTGATATAAGAAGTAGTTTAGAATGTGCACGGTGTAATCAGAACTCTCCAAGCACTCTATTCTTACGAATTCGTAACTCAAGTTTCTTATTAAAAAGAAAAGATCATTTATTAAAACTTAGTCGGTATTTTTCAAATCATACGTTCTCATTTTACCAGTATATAAATCCATCATCAAGGAAAGTTTCTGATTATGAATTGCTTTTAAAACAATATTTGAATTGTTTTAATCTTATGGATTTATTTCATTTTAATAGTTCGTTAAGTAGGGATGTTTTTAACAAGTACTTAAGCGTTAAAAATCATAAAGTGTTAAGTATTACTCATAGTGGTATTTTAGATAATAGGAAGATAAAGAATCTAACAAATAGTCATCTTAAATTTGGTTTTATTTTTGGTTCAAGGTCACAAGAAGGTTATGATTTATTAAGTAGTGTTCTGGATGATTTGAAGAGAGTTAATATTAATAATTGGACTTTGTATGTTTGGGGAGAGACCAATAAAAACTTTATAGAGTGTGCTAATATTTATTATAGAGGAGTATATTCCTCTGCAAATATGGATTCTGTATATAATTCAATAGATCTATTAATTGTTCCTTCTGCGTGGATGGAAACATTTAGTTTTGTTTCACTGGAGGCTTTATCCTTTGGTACTCCGGTTTTGGTGTCAAATAATGTTGGTGCAAAAGATATAATAAATGAAATATGTTCAAATTTTGTTTTTGGATATTCAAAGGAAGAGTTGTTTTTTAAATTGAAAAGTATTTTGTTTAATCCAGAATTACTGAATAATTTCAATAGAAGTTTAAACAAAGCAAAGTTTGATCATCTTATGGATGATCATGTATACAAGATAATAAAAATGTATAAATCAATATGAAGATTGCAATAATAGGAACACGTGGTATTCCAAACTATTACGGTGGTTTTGAGCAGTTTGCTGAATATTTAGCTCTATATTTAGTTAAGAAAAGTCATGAAGTAGCAGTTTATAATAGCCATTATCATCCCTATCAGGAAAATGAATGGGAGGGTGTGAAGATAATTCATAAATATGATCCTGAACAGAAAATTGGTACTGCCGGGCAATTTATTTATGATTTAAATTGCATACTTGATTGTCGAAAACAAGATTTTGATATTGTCCTTCAATTAGGATATACTAGTAGTAGTATTTGGGGAAGATTGTTGCCAAGTAAAGCTAAGGTAGTTACTAATATGGATGGCCTAGAATGGAAACGAACTAAGTATACAAAAAAAGTTAGAAAGTTCTTAATGTTTGCTGAAAAGTTAGGCGTAAAGTATAGTGATTTTTTAGTGGCAGATTCAATTGGCATTCAAAAATATTTGAAAGATAAATACAATGTTAAATCTACATATATTGCTTATGGATCTCATGTTGTTAAAGATTACAATGATAACGTACTAAAAAAATATAATGTTTCGCCATATAATTATAATATGCTTATTGCAAGATTAGAGCCAGAAAATAGCATTGAGATAATATTAGATGGTGTTGAATTATCAGGGACAAAGAATCTTTTTTTAGTCATAGGTAAGCATGAAACAAGGTATGGTGAATTTCTTAAAGAAAAGTATAAGAAAATTGAGAACATTAGGTTTATTGGTGGTATTTATGATATTGAAGTACTTAATAATTTGAGATTTTACGCCAAGTTATATTTCCATGGTCATACAGTTGGAGGAACAAATCCTAGTCTTTTGGAGGCAATGGGCTCTGGTGCATTTATTTGCGCCAATGATAATTTGTTTAACAAGTCAATATTGGGAGATGATGCGATTTATTTTGCTTCAAAAGAAGATGTTGAAAAGTATTTGAATAATGAGTTGCCTTTTGATCGTGATATAGTAGTACAAACAAATTATAAAAAAATTAAAGAGCTTTATAGTTGGGAACGAATAGTCTCTCAATATGAAGATGTATTTAATAGCGTTCTTACATAAAAAGCTAACAATGAATAAAGTTTTGAAGAATTATGGTTTCCCATTTGTCATGATTCTTTTTTTTGTCTTAGATATTGCTAATTTCTTAATTGATAGAGAAGCAGGATTAAGTAGTAGCAATAGTATTTCATATTATGGGAAGGGTTTAATAGAAGTTTTATTTCTTATTCAAATATTGTTATTTGGTACGTACAAAAGAAGTATTGCTGTACTTATGTTAATTTTTGGTCTTATTGCGGTAGCTGGCTTTTGTTCTCAATATATTGGCAGAAAAGATGAAGTTGATCTTAATCAACTATTTCAAATCATTAAAGAATTGAATAAATATATTTTTCCAATCATTCTTTTTCTTGGATTGCAATCAACATATGTTAACTTGAGGAATGTTCAAATTGTATTTGAAACAATTTACCTTGTATCAGCTAGTATTGTTATATTATCAGCATTATTTGATTTATCCTATTTCTATACATATAATAAAATGCGGTTTGGGTTTAAACCTCCTTTTTCAACTCAAAATGAAATAACTTTCTTTTGGATGATTGGCATTACTTATTTTGGGAATGTCATGAATAATGAAATTTATGTCAGAAATATTTTGAAGTTTACATTAATTTTCCTTGCATCAGTGCTACTTGGAACAAAGGCAATACTATTATTCTTATCTTTATTTGCAATTTATTTTCTTTTTTGGGAGCTGAAGATATGGGTTAAAGTCAAACTTATTGTCTTAACTGTATTAATATTTATGTTTTTAGGTTTTATTTACGCTTCAGGTATTTTATCATATTTTTATGAATTATTTAATGAACAAGGAATTGCATATGCCTTTACTTCAAAGCGTAATATTTTATTTATAGAAAGGGTCATTCCTTTATTAGAGGATTGGCATTGGTATAATTATGCAATAGGTGGTACATGGATTCGAATGCCTATAACTGAAATGGATATGGTTGACTTGTTTCTTTTTTCAGGTGGATTAGGTTTTATTCTGTTTTTTTATACGTTGAATAAAACTATTTTTTCATTTTCTTGGAACAACAAAATTGGATGGTTTTTTGTTGTTCAGTTCGTTTTAATTGGAGCACTTGCAGGGCATGTCTTTTCGTCTGGGATTAATGCTATTTACCTTGCCGTACTTTGCTTTTATTTGCAGTATAATGATCCTGTAAAAACAATAGAAGTTAATAATTCACTCTCTAAATTATGGATGATATGAAAGGCATTATACTTGCAGGAGGCTCCGGCACCCGACTACATCCTATTACATTAGCAACATCAAAACAACTTCTTCCCATTTATGATAAACCCATGATTTTCTACCCTTTGTCAGTTTTGATGTTAGCTGGAATTAGGGAGGTTTTAATAATTGCAACACCAGAAGATCAAGCTGGTTTTATTAGGTTGTTAGGAGATGGAAGTCAATGGGGAGTGAAATTAGAGTATGTAATTCAACCTTCACCAGATGGTTTGGCTCAAGCATTTATTTTAGGAGAGGATTTTATCGGATATGATGATGTTTGCTTGGTTTTAGGAGATAATATTTTTTACGGACATGGGTTTGTGGATTTATTAAGAAGTGCTGTTAATACAGTTAAGGATGAGAAAAAAGCAGCGGTTTTTGGCTATTGGGTGAATGATCATGAAAGGTATGGAGTGTGTACCTTTGATAATGGAGGGACTGTAACTACCATCAAGGAAAAGCCTCAGAATCCCAAGTCTAATTATGCAGTAGTTGGACTCTATTTTTATCCAAATGATGTTATACAAGTGGCTAAGTCAATTCGGCCCAGTGTAAGAGGAGAGTTGGAAATTACAACTGTAAATCAAGTATACCTTGATGATGAAAGACTTAAAGTTGAATTAATGGGGCGAGGATTTGCATGGTTGGATACCGGAACACACGAGTCTTTATTGGAGGCAAGTCATTTTATTGAAACATTGGAAAAACGTATTGGATTAAAAGTAGCATGTCCTGAGGAAATTGCATTTAATAAAAAATGGATTTCTAAAGAACAATTGATTGCACTTGGAGAGAAATTGAGTAAGAATCAATATGGTCATTATTTGTTATCAATAGCTGAAAGATAGTTTATGAAATTTATTAAAACAGATATAGAAGGATTAGTAATCATAGAACCTATAGTTTTTGGAGATTCCAGAGGTTATTTTTTTGAGTCTTTTAATCAAAAACAGTTTGAAGAAAATATTGGAAAAATTCAATTTGTTCAAGATAATGAATCCAGATCAAGTTATGGGGTTTTAAGAGGACTTCATTTTCAAAAGCCACCGTATAACCAAGCAAAATTAGTTCGTTGTATTGAAGGGAAAGTGTTGGATGTAGCAGTTGATCTAAGAAAAAACTCTCCTACCTTTGGTAAACATGTCTCCATTGAGTTATCCGATGAAAATAAAAGACAGTTCTTTGTACCAAGAGGTTTTGCTCATGGATTTGTAGTTCTGAGTAAATCAGCTATTTTTTCATATAAGGTGGATAATTGGTACGCCCCAGAGCATGACTCAGGAATTGTATGGGACGACTCCGAATTGAAGATTGATTGGAAAATTGATCAAGAATCAATATTATTGTCAGGAAAAGATAAATTACTTAAAAGTATTTCGGAAACTAAAATTCCATTTTAAAAATTCTAAATGAAATCAATACTGATTACAGGCGGCGCTGGATTTATAGGTGCAAACTTTGTTCAATATTTTACTAAAAAGTATAATGATTATAAGATAATTAACCTAGATAAGCTTACTTATGCAGGTGATTTATCAAATTTGTCAGAAGTAGAACAAGTTAATAATTATGAATTTGTAAAAGGAGATATCTGTAATAGAGAATTAGTTGAATATTTGTTTTCTAAACATGACATACGAGGAGTCATTCATTTTGCAGCAGAGAGTCATGTTGATAATTCAATAAGTGGACCAGAAGTTTTTATACAGACAAATGTAAATGGAACTTTTACACTTTTAGATGTGGCCAGGAATTATTGGATGGATGCTCCATTTAAATATAGAGTTGGATATGAAGAGTGTCGTTTTCATCACATATCTACAGATGAAGTTTATGGTACATTGGGTGAAACCGGATTATTCAGAGAAGATACTCCTTATGCTCCCAATAGTCCTTATTCATCTTCAAAAGCATGTTCTGATTTATTAGTTAGAGCCTATTTTCATACATACGGAATGGAGGTTACTACCAGTAATTGTAGTAATAATTATGGTCCGAAGCAGCATAATGAGAAATTAATTCCAACAATAATTCGTAAAGCATTGGCTGGGGAAAAAATTCCTATTTATGGTGATGGGAAAAATATTAGAGACTGGTTATACGTTATGGATCATTGTACTGGTATAGATTTAGTATACCATAAAGGTAAAAACGGGGAGACATATAATATTGGGGGAAGGAATGAGAGAGATAATCTATTTATCGTAAATCACATTTGTGAATTGTTGGATAAAAAAAGACCAAGCCAAAGTGGATCTTCATATAGAGAACTAATTTCATTTGTAAAAGATAGAGTAGGTCACGATAGACGATATGCTATTGATGCCACCAAAATTGAAAATGAATTGGGTTGGAAAGCTGATGAAAATTTTGAATCAGGAATAGAGAAAACTATTGACTGGTATTTAAATAAGTATTAACTAAACATTTTGACCGAACGTTTGCTTATTTAATTTAATAGATAAATAGACATTAGATGAATAAATCTTCAAAAATATACATAGCTGGCCACAGAGGCCTTGTAGGCTCTGCCCTGTGGAAAACATTATCCAATAAAGGTTATTCCAATTTGGTTGGTCGTACTATAAGTGAGCTAAACTTAATGGATGCCAATGCTGTGGATCAGTTTTTTTCTGAAGAGAAGCCTGAATATGTAATATTAGCAGCAGCAAAAGTTGGAGGTATTATTGCTAACAATACTTATAGAGGTCAGTTTATCTATGAGAACCTAATGATTCAGAACAATGTAATTCATCATGCATATAAACATGGGGTGACGAAATTGTTGTTTTTGGGCTCTACATGTATCTATCCTAAAGATGCGCCACAACCGATGAAGGAGGATTGCTTATTGACTTCGCCACTGGAATATACCAATGAGCCGTATGCCATTGCTAAAATTGCAGGGATCAAAATGTGTGAATCCTATAATATTCAGTATGGGACCAACTTTATTTCGGTAATGCCTACAAATTTATATGGACCCAATGATAATTTTGATTTAGAGAAGTCACATGTTTTGCCTGCCTTAGTGCGTAAGAATCATCTAGGTAAATGTTTAGAACAGAATAATTGGGATGCAATTCGGAGTGATTTGGATCAGAATCCTATTGAAGGAGTAGATAGAACAAGTTCAGAAGAAGCCATTTTGTCTATACTCTCAAAATATGGGGTGAAGAAAGTGGGAGATAAAGTACAGATTGAAATTTGGGGAACAGGTAAACCAATGCGCGAGTTTTTGTGGTCCGAGGAGATGGCTGCAGCTTGTGTTTATGCCATGGAAAAAATTGATTTCAAGGATACATATATAGATAAATCGGAGATAAGAAATACACATATAAATATTGGGACCGGAAAAGAAGTTTCAATTAAGTTGTTAGCAGAAACCATTAAGGAAAAAGTAGGATTCAAGGGAGAATTATACTTTAATTCTGACAAACCGGATGGTACGATGCGTAAGTTAACGGATCCTACAAAGATTCATGACTTAGGATGGCACCATCAAATTGATATTGAAGAAGGGATAGAGAAAATGTATAATTGGTATATCTCTGATAAATAAGAATACAATACTTTTAAATTTGCGAGCTCATCATTTTTCAGTGATGGGCTTTTTATTTTTCTTAACTTCGCATTTTCTGGTTCTCGAATGAACCTCTCAAAACTAAAATTTAAATATGAATTTTACATATCGTTTATTGATTGCGTTTCTAGGTGTTATTTTTTTTGGAAATGTTTATGTAATCGGGCAAATTGATGTAAATGTTGAATCACATTACTTAATGTCTTCAAAAGATAATCTTCAACCGCATTATCAATATTCTAACAAATGGGGCATTGTATCTCCTTTTGAGCAATCTCAAGGTATGATATTAGGAGGAATAAAGACTAAGCTATTTGATTTAAAGACTATTCAGTTAGAAACAGGAGTCACGGGAGTACTTAAAAATAAAACCGATGAAAGTTTTTTACATGAAGCTTATTTGAATGGTAAGTTCTTTAGTTTTTTGAATATAAGTATAGGTAAGCATGCCTTTTCGCCTGTTTCGTGTAATGACGAACTAACTGTAGGTGGTTTTATGAGAAATAACAATGCCCGGCCCATACCAAGAGTTCAGGTGGGGATATTTGAATATGTGCCTGTTATTTTTCTTAATGATATGGTTGAAGTTAAAGGAGGGTTGTCTCATGGACTTTTAAACGATGACCGGACCTCCTCAGGGAAAGTTAATAGTGCTGATGATATTCAGGTACATGAAAAATGGGCTTATGTAAGATTAGGAGGAGACAAGAAAATAAAACCATATGCAGGTTTGTTTCATGCGGCATTAATGGGTGGTACCAGAGCAAATGGAACTAAAATACCAATTGATTATTGGGCTACTTTTTTTGGGAAAGGATCCAGTAAAATTGGGGGAGGAGAAGAGACTAATGCCGCAGGAGGACATGACGGATTCTGGGATTTGGGTTTTTATTATAATCATGAGAAAGGAAAAATTCAATTTTATATTCAAAAGCCTTTTGCTGATAAAACCGGATTAAGATTATGGCAATTCCGAAATAAAGATTATAAAGTTGGTTTTTTAGCTGAACTGTCTGGATTTAAGTTTATTAAAAACATATCAGCTGAGGTCTTCAGAACCGATGTGCAGGCTGGAAAAGGATTGCCGGATCCAATATATCCCAAAGGACATCCCGACGAGGGTCAAATACTATTTATAAATAGTATTGATGATTATGATGCTTTTATGCTGGAAACATTTGGAGAGACCACGGATGGGTACGACCGATATGATGTGGAAGATTATCTGGTTAAAAATATGAATGATGGATGGCAATATGGCGAACGTGATGATTACAATAATAATGGAACTTATTATAATGGATGGACCTACGATGGGCAACCTATGGGATTGCCACTTTATCACACCTATTATATAGCTATGTCCTATGCGCCGGATTGGAATGCCAATAATCATGTCATATTTATGAATAATAGGGTCAAGGGTTTCCATATTGGATTTAGTGGAGATTTGACTAAAGAATTAAATTATCAGTTAAAATCAACTTATACAAATAATCTGGGTAGTTATGGAGAAGAATATATTAGGCGATATAGTTGGGAAGAAGACCCTGAGTTTTATTATGCGGGAGGTAAAAAAGAGGTTTATACCTACCTTTCTTTTCAATATAAACCAGAATTGATTAGAAATTTGAGTTTCAATTCTGCCCTTTCTTTTGATTTTGGAGAATTGTATCATTCCTTTGGCTTCAGTTTTGGGATAAGATATGAACCAACTTTTTAAAAATAAAATGTAATCTTGACCATTTTATATATCTTTGTGCCACTCTAAATCCAAAAAACGCAAACACTAGATGTTAAAAGAAAAGGAACCAGTAGTTAATAATTTTTTAGCATTTATGGAAGTCTCTATAGCATGGCTTTCATTTAATATATCTTTGTATCTATATTTCGGCCACTTCTCTTTTTTGCGATATAAAGATTCCATTATTTTACATTTGATCATTGCATTTGCCTGGTTTTTATTGGGTAAATATTTTCGCTTGGCACAGATTCATCGTTCGCGACCCTATTCAGCTATTCTTTTTAACTGCTTTTCTCTTGTCATTTTTGGCACCTCCATATTGGGGTTGTCAGTCATGGTTTTTGATCTGTATTATGTTGGATTTAATCCTTTAATCTATTTTGGTTTTATCAATTTGGCATTAATGTTTGGGTTTAAATTAGGTGTTTATGCCTTCTTTAAAAATGCAAGATCCAAAGGAAGAAATACAAGATCAATCATTATCATAGGTGATTATACGGCTGCTTCTTTTATCGAAATGGTTGTTAAGTATAAAGAATGGGGGTATAAGATTATTTCTATTATTGGTAATGATGATTTATCCAGGATGTATGGACATATTGCACCTGTATTGGAAGAAACAACAGATGTTGCCAAGTTGATAGAAGATAAAACGATAGATGAGGTGATCTTTATTAAAGAAAAAATGAGTGTGAAGGAAGTGGAGGAATTGACTTTTGCTTGTTCTGAAGTGGGTGTAATATTCAGAATGTATTCACCGTTTTTCAATAAATTAAAAAGTAAAGCTCATATTCACCATTATAATACAATGCCATTATTGACCATTGCAAATATTCCAACTGATTATTTGGCAATGCAAGTGAAAGGGGTACTTGATTTTATTTCTTCATTAGTAATTGTCATTTTGACCTCTCCAATATTTGTGATTATATCTTTGATTATCAAATTTAGTTCAAGCGGACCAGTATTTTTTAAGCAGAAGCGGGTTGGGTTAAGAGGGCGGAAATTTTATGCCTATAAATTCAGAACGATGGTTGTAAATGCGGAAGAGTTGAAGGCTAAGTTAATGACGGAGAACGAAATGGATGGGCCTGTTTTCAAAATGAAAGATGACCCTCGTATAACAGGAGTAGGAAAGTTTTTACGTAAAACAAGTTTAGATGAATTACCCCAGTTTTTTAATGTGTTATTGGGTGATATGTCTATTGTTGGGCCACGACCTCCGGTTCCACAAGAGGTTAAGGAGTATGAACGTTGGCAATTAAGGAGGTTGTCAATGAAACCGGGTATTACGTGTACATGGCAAGTGTCCGGAAGAAATGATATTCCGTTTGAGGAATGGATGAAAATGGACTTGGATTATATTGATAATTGGTCGTTGAAACTTGATTTTGTTATTTTCTTAAAGACTATTAGAACCATGATAAAGGCCGATGGCCATTAAAATTATACGTTAAATGCAAGTTCAATCAGGTAAATATATTCAGCAGAAAGTGAGATATCTGGCGATTTTGGGGGTGTTATTGATTTCCATCAGTAGTTGTCAGTTCAGATATCGCATTCCGAAAGATTTTCCTAAAGAGGATGAGTTTGCTCAGATTTTGGCTGACATACATTTTGTTGAGTCAGTTGTTAGTCAAAATCAGGTCAGGAGCCGCAATGGAGGAGGAGAGGTGAATAGGTATTATAATAGTGCACTGGCTAAGCATAATTTAACACAAGAGAAATTTGATACTATTGTTTCCTGGTATTCGTCTCATCCTGAGTTGTATCAGGAGGTTTATGAGAAGACGATTACTATTTTAAGTGAAAATGAGGCTCATTGGCAAAGTGAGGTAAAGGAAATTAAAGAGGAAATGGAGCGTATCAGGAAGATTAAAGAGGCACGGAATGTGTGGAATGATGAGAGGGAAATGATTTTAGTCAGTTCAAAAGATACTTTTGATCGACGGATTCCATTTGATTTTTTGGTTGATACGATATCAGAATCCGGCTACAGAATAAGTGCCTTTTATCAATTTTTATCAGGAAATATGGTGAAAAAGCCAAATATGCAGGTCGTAACTTTATTTTCTGATAGTACTTTAGATACCATTAATTATTCTATTCCAGCTACATTTAGTAATCGGAAAATAGAGTTTAATATAGATGTGAAAGATAGTTTACATATTTTAAGATTATATGGATTCTTGCTTATGCATGATACCAATGAGGTTGTAAAAGCAAGGATTAGAAATGTTGAGTTTGAGTATATTCCTCAAAATGATACTGTTTTGAATGAGTTGGATGATCCGTCTTTGGTGAAATGAGGAAAATTGCCGCACATTATTGGCTAAGACCTGACGGATCGGTTGGTAAATTTCCGGTTGTAATATTTGATAGTAAAGGAATTGTAATAACAATACGAGAAAGAAGTTTATTTACAGAAGAACCCAATATGGAATTAATTAATGGGTTGCTCATTCCTGCATTTGTGGATGTATTTCCTGAAGATTTCAGGTGTGGAAATATGGATAGTTTACAGAAAAATGTAAATAGATATATTATTTCAGGAACAAGAGTTTTGGGAATAAATAAAACTCAATGCATATATTTTTCTGAAATTAAAACCAAAGGACTTGTTTTGGTGGACTATGATACTATAACTATTGCTGGACCAAAGAATAGCCTTTCTGCATTTGAGACTATTAAAGCAACTGAAGGAGGGCTTAAATGTTTGATGAAATATACAGCGGGAAATGCACAGACTTTAAACGTGTTTGATAAATATGGTTCTCTAGAGGTGGGTAAAACGCCTGGTATTTATGCAATATCGGGTGTTGATTATCAAACCTTTCAACTTTCTCCCGAGTGCAAAATTAAAAAAGTCATATAAATGAATAAGCTTTTAGAAATAGCAATTCAAGCTACAATTGATGCAGGAAGTAAGATAATGAATGTTTATGATACAGGCGATTTTGGAGTTGAATTGAAAGCTGATAACTCACCATTGACATTGGCAGATAAAGCTGCCCACAAAATTATTGAACAGTATTTGATCAAAACAAAAATCCCTGTTTTAAGTGAGGAAGGCACTCATGATAGCTATGAAACTCGTAAGATGTGGAATAAAATGTGGGTAGTAGATCCACTTGATGGAACAAAGGAATTTGTAAAGAAGACCGGGGAGTTTACCGTTAATATTGCTTTAATTGAAGATGGTTATCCAGTTTTGGGTGTTGTATTTGTTCCTGCTTTAGGTGATTTATATTATGGCGAAGTTGATAATGGAGCTAGTAAAGTGAATCTTCCAAAAGATTGGCGTGAGACTTACTTTCAAAGTAAATGGTTGAGTGATTCAATTCAGCTTCCCGTGTCAAGAGATAAAGATACGTTAGTGATTGTAGCCAGTGTGAGTCATCTTTCTGAAGAAACTAAAGTGTTTGCAGAAAGGCTCAAAGAAAAATATGGAGATACTGAGTTTTTGTCGTTTGGGAGTTCTTTAAAAATATGCAAGGTTGCTGAAGGCTCCGCAGATGTGTATCCAAGATTGGGTCCGACTATGGAATGGGATACCGCAGCAGGACAGGCAATTGCTGAATTGGCAGGAATGCATTTTGTCAAATGGGATGATCAGGAGAGGTTTGTTTATAATAAGGAGAATTTACTAAATAGCTGGTTTGTTGTGTTTAACTCCAGAGTGCCAAAGTCAGAAATGTTAAATCTGATTCATGCTTTTTGAGTGTAAGATATTGATATATATTGGATTAGTGTAGTGTGGTGTGGATGTTGAATTTGTTGTATAACACATTTAATGTCATTCCTAATCCATAAGAATTTTCTATCTTTGTGTTCTCTTTTTAGAGCGGTTATGTTATGTATTTTTATGTTGTGATGAAAAGTACATAATTAAGATGTTAGCAATTGAATTAAGAAATATTTTTTTAAAAACCATATAATTTTATTGACATGCCTGCAATTGATACTTACAATTTTTCAGGGAAAAAGGCGATTATTCGTGTAGATTTTAATGTGCCTTTAAACGATAAATTAGAAATTACTGATGATACTCGTATTCTGGCTGCACTTCCAACTATTAAAAAAGTGTTAGCTGATGGTGGAGCTGTTATTTTAATGTCTCACTTAGGGCGTCCTAAGGGAGAAGTACAGGATAAATTTTCATTAAAGCACGTTGTTGCTCATTTGTCAGCAAAGTTAGGTGTAGATGTTAAAATGGCTCCTGATTGTGTTGGTGCTGAGGTTAAGGCCATGGCTGACGACCTTAAAATGGGTGAAGTAATGTTATTGGAAAACCTACGTTTCCATAATGAAGAAACAAAAGGTGATGAGGCATTCTCTAAGCAATTGGCTGAATTAGCTGATGTTTATGTAAATGATGCTTTTGGTACTGCTCATCGTGCACATGCTTCAACAACTATTATTGCTAAGTATTTTGATGAAAAAATGGCAGGTTTCCTTTTAGATAAGGAGATTAAGTTCTTAGGAGGTGCTGTAGCCAATCCGGTTAGACCATTTGTGGCTATTGTTGGGGGAGCTAAAGTGTCTGGAAAATTAGAGGTGTTGAAATCATTAATCGAAAAAGTGGATACGATTTTGATTGGTGGTGGTATGGCTTATACTTTCCTTAAAGCGCAAGGACATGCAATTGGAGGTTCTTTAGTAGAGGAAGATTTAATTGACACTGCAAAACAAATTTTGATTGATGCCAAAGCAAAAGGGGTTAATTTTATGTTGCCAGTTGATAACTTGGCCGCAGATAAGTTTGATAACGACGCTGATGTTCAGGTTGTAGGTGTTGAAATTCCTGAAGGAAGAATGGCTCTTGATGTTGGTCCTAAAACAGTTGAGGCTTATTCTGCTGAAATAGCTAAAGCAAAAACTGTAGTTTGGAATGGTCCTATGGGATGTTTTGAAATGCCAGCTTTTGAAAAAGGTACATTTGGTGTTTGTGAAGCTGTTGCTGCATCAGATGCGATTTCAATCATTGGAGGTGGTGATTCAGTAGCCGCTGTTAATCAAAGTGGGTTAGCTGGTAAAATGAGTCATATCTCAACTGGAGGAGGTGCTTCTCTTGAATATCTTGAAGGAAAAGTTCTTCCGGGAGTAGAAGCTGTTACTGAATAGTAATCGTTTTTCTAAATATATTCGGAGCCTGTAGAATTAATTCTATGGGCTTTTTTTATGCAATGTTTTTTTGATTTGATAAAAGAAAGAAATAAATGAAATATCAGGTTGGAAATTCGTAACAGGATTTATCTTTGCAAAATAATTTAAGTTGACAATTATGTTATTTATATATAATCTCGGGCTGGTTGTTTTTAATGTTGGAGTTCGTATAGCTTCTTTATTTAATAAAAAAGCACAAAAGTTATTGAGGGGTAGGCAAGAGACTTTGTTGAGGTTGAAGAGTCTTCAATTGCAGGAGGAGACTATCTGGGTGCATTGTTCTTCTTTAGGGGAATTTGAGCAGGGTAGACCGATAATTGAGGCAATCAAAGAAAAAGAACCGGATCAGAAAATTGTACTTACGTTTTTCTCCCCTTCTGGTTATGAAGTACAAAAGAATTATGAATTGGCTGATTATGTTTTTTATCTTCCTGCAGATCAAAAACAGCAGGTTAAAAAGTTTGTAACTGCCATAAATCCGAAAGTTGTCATTTTTGTGAAATATGAATTTTGGTATCATTTCTTAAGATATTTAAATAGGCAGGAGATTCCAACTTATATTGTTTCTGCTATTTTTCGACCTCAACATGCATTTTTCAAATGGTATGGTGGATGGTATCAAAAAATGCTCCATATGTTTACGGAGTTGTATGTTCAGGATGAGGAATCTGCTGCATTGTTGAAGTCAATAGGTGTTGAAAATTGCCGGATTACTGGTGATACACGGTTTGACAGAGTATATGAGATAGCTCAAAAAGCAAAAGAATACCCTGTATTAGAGGAGTTTTCAAAAGGTGTGAAAGTTTTGGTAGGAGGAAGTACCTGGCCAGCTGGTGAAAAGTTGATTGCGGAATATCTTAAGAAAAATACAGAAGTGAAGGTTTTGCTTGCTCCGCACGAAATTCATGAGGCTCATATTGAACAAATTGAGGAGCTGTTATCTGTTCGTTCAATTCGATATACGCAAATAAATAGTGTTGATGACCTGAGTCAATATAGAGTTATTATTGTAGATACAATGGGAATGCTTTCGTCGATGTATCGATATGGTGATGTAGCTTATATAGGTGGAGGGTTCGGTAGTGGTATTCATAATACTCTTGAGGCGTCAACATTTGGATTGCCTGTGATCTTTGGACCAAATTATAAGAAGTACAAAGAAGCTTGTGATCTGGAGGTAATTAAAGGGGGTTTTCCTGTTCAAACACAGAGGGAATTTAATGAGATTGCAGATGGTTTGTTTTTAGATGAATTTGTTCTTCAAAAGGCATCCGGTGCATCAAAAAGGTATGTTGATAAAATGAGGGGTGCAACGTCTGTAATTGTATCGGAAATATTTTAATCACCGTAGTTGGTTCATTACTAATCCAGAATATGGATGTCAAATTCCAAATTTAGGAATTATACTTTTTTGTGTTTGAAATTATGAAAATTAGTATATGAAATCAGTGTTTTTACTTTCCAATAGTTGGACTACATTTTTTTTGCATTGTTAATAAAAAAATCTTTTTTGGGCAACTTTTCTATTTTATTAAAATTGTAAAAATCTATAAATCAATTGATAGGTATTCTAAAGTGGATAACTTTAGGGTGTGTTTAAAAGTATTTCTTGTCTGAAAAGTTTCTCTTTTATACATTTACAAACAGGAAAAGGGATGACTTCAAAAGTTGTAACCAGTACATATATAAGTATTTAATATTATAAGGCACTATGGCAGTTTCACAAATCGACCAAAAAATTGAGAATTTGAGTAAGATCTACACAAATGACGAAGCATTTGAAGCAGCACTTAAGTATTTTAAAGGAGATGAGCTTGCTGCTCGCGTATGGGTAAATAAATACGCATTGAAAGATTCAGACGGAAATCTTTATGAAATGAATCCTGATGATATGCATCGAAGGATAGCTAAAGAGGTAGCTCGTATTGAAAAAAATTATCCAAATTCATTGAGTGAGGATGAGTTGTATGAGTTATTTAGAGAGTTTAAATATATCGTACCTCAAGGGGGGCCTATGGCTGGTATTGGTAATAAGTTTCAGATTGCTTCGTTATCAAATTGCTTTGTTATTGGTAATAGCGGAGATTCTGATTCGTATGGAGGAATTATGAAAATTGACCAGGAACAGGTTCAATTAATGAAGCGAAGAGGGGGAGTCGGACATGATTTATCACATATACGTCCTAAGGGTTCACCGGTTAAAAACTCTGCCTTAACTTCAACAGGTATTGTTCCGTTTATGGAGCGTTATTCAAATTCAACAAGAGAAGTTGCTCAGGATGGTCGTCGTGGAGCACTTATGTTGTCGGTTTCTATTAAGCATCCTGATTCAGAGTCTTTTATAGATGCTAAGTTGGAGCAGGGGAAAATTACAGGAGCTAATGTGTCTGTAAAAATTGATGATGATTTTATGAAATCGGTTGTTGATGGAACTCCTTATCGTCAACAATACCCAATATATTCTGAAAATCCTTCTAACGTACAAGAAATTAATGCCTCTCAATTATGGGAGAAAATTGTTAATAATGCGTGGAAATCTGCAGAACCAGGGATTTTATTCTGGGATACCATCATTAGTGAATCTGTACCGGATTCCTATGCCGACCTTGGATACAGAACTGTTTCGACAAATCCATGTGGAGAAATTCCTTTGTGTCCATATGATAGTTGTCGATTAATTGCAGTTAACTTATACTCCTATGTAGATAGCCCGTTTACAGAAAAAGCAAAATTTAATTTTGATAAATTCAAGAAACATGTCGGGTATGCTCAGCGAATCATGGACGATATCATTGATCTGGAATTGGAAAAGATTGATGGAATAATAGCAAAGATTGATGCTGATCCCGAAACAGATGAGGTGAAATTGGTGGAGAGAAATCTTTGGATGAATATCCGTAAAAAAGCAGAAGAGGGAAGAAGAACCGGTGTTGGTATTACTGCTGAAGGAGATATGTTAGCAGCATTGAATTTGCGTTATGGAAGTGGAAATGCAGTTGATTTTTCTATTGAAGTACATAAAAACCTTGCCTTAGCGGCTTATCGTGCATCTGTTGAGATGGCAAAAGACAGAGGAGCATTCCCGATTTATGATTCGGCAAAAGAGGCGAAGAATCCATTTATCAACAGATTGTTTGATGCCGATCCTCAATTGGCAGCTGATATGAAAAAACATGGCCGTAGAAATATTGCTTTGTTAACTATTGCCCCTACAGGAACAACAAGTTTAATGACGCAGACATCATCAGGCATCGAACCCGTATTTATGCCAGTATATAAGCGTAGGAGAAAGGTGAATCCTAATGATCCAGAAACACGTGTTGATTTTATTGATGAAGTTGGAGATAGTTGGGAAGAACATACTGTATTCCATCATAAATTTGTGACATGGATGGAGGCAAGCGGACATTCAACAACTAAAAATTATACTCAGGAAGAGTTAGATGAATTAATTGCATCTTCTCCTTATTATAAAGCTACATCTAATGATGTAGATTGGTTGAGTAAGGTTAGAATGCAAGGTGGTGTTCAAAAGTGGGTCGACCATTCTATTAGTGTAACCATCAACCTTCCTGCTACAGCTACAAAAGAGTTGGTTGGAGAATTGTATGTGGAAGCATGGAAAAGCGGATGTAAAGGAGTTACCGTATATCGTGATGGTTCTCGTGCAGGAGTGCTTATTGCTGATACTCCGAAGAAGGAAGAAGAAGGTAAGCCAAATCTGTCCAAAAAGCGTCCCGAAATTCTAGAGGCTGATGTGGTTCGGTTCCAGAATAATAAAGAAAAGTGGATTGCTTTTGTTGGGTTGATGGATGGACATCCTTATGAGATATTTACCGGATTGGCAGATGATGAAGATGGAATTTTGTTACCTAAGTCAGTGCAGAAAGGGTATATTATTAAAAGCAGAGAAGAAGATGGTACTTCTCGATATGACTTCCAGTATAAGAACAAACGTGGATATAAAACTACCATTGAAGGATTAAGTCATAAGTTTGATAAAGAATTCTGGAATTATGCAAAACTGATTTCAGGAGTTTTACGTCATGGTATGCCAATTCCCGATGCCATTAATTTAGTATCCGAACTTCAATTAGATAGTGAATCAATCAATACCTGGAAAAATGGTGTTGAGAGAGCGCTTAAGAAATATATTCCTAACGGAACAAAAGCTAAAAAAGGAAGCTGTGAGTCTTGTGGATCTGATCATTTAACCTATCAGGAAGGTTGTTTGATTTGTCAGGACTGTGGCTCATCAAAGTGCGGTTAAAGTTTATGCCTATATAACTTTTTTACTTCGAAAGCGAAATAACCAATGGTTGTTTCGCTTTTTTGTTGAATTTATTATCTGTTGTTGAGAAGTGATTTTTCTGATTAACCTCTTATAGATACTAACCTGAGTTCGATATAAAATTAATGGCTCAAATCGCTTATAAATATTGAGTTTCAAGGAGTGTTTGCGAAAGCATAGCGGGCTATGGTAAGCAAATATGACGCAGAAAATCGGTATTTATAAGCGAAATTCATAGCTTTTCAGTAAATAATCGATTTACGGCTCTAAATTTTATCACCATAGCTCGCTATATCTCAAAAAATTATATTGTAAATCAATCATTTACTGAATTTTGAGCTCGCTAATTTTAATCGAACTCAGGTTACTAATTTATAGTGCTGAATTCTTTCATTAAAGTACACTGTGATTCAAGCATATTGTTTGAATATTAATGTTTACGTGAGGTATGAATACAAAATAAATTTCGATCAAGGAGTGATTTTGTCATTGGTGGAAAAGGATTTCTAAGGCATATTACGGGATTATCTTATATTTGCAAAAAAAATAACCATGACAAATAAAAAAGTAAGGGTGAGATTTGCCCCGAGTCCAACAGGGCCATTGCATATTGGAGGAGTGAGAACAGCTCTTTTTAATTATTTATTTGCCAAAAAACATGGCGGTGATTTTATCCTGAGGATTGAGGATACAGATCAAACACGATTTGTAGAAGGAGCTGAAAGTTATATCAATGAATCATTACAATGGTTAGGTATGACCATTGATGAGGGAGTGGCTCAAGGAGGAGAATTTGGTCCATATAAGCAATCTGAAAGAAGAGATATTTATATACAATATGCCGATCAGTTAATTAATGATGGCTGGGCTTATTATGCGTTTGATACACCTGAAGAATTGGAAGCATTGCGTGAAAAAGCAGAAGCTGAAAAAAGTAAGTTTTCATATGATCAGAATACTCGTGCAGGCTTAAGAAATTCATTGGCTTTACCAGCAGAAGAAGTGCAGAAGCTGAAAGCAGAAGGAGTGCCTTATGTGGTGAGATTTAAAATGCCTGAGAATGAAGAGGTATCTGCAGTTGATATGATTAGGGGGCAGGTGAAATTTAATACAGCCATATTAGATGATAAAGTGATTTTTAAGTCGGATGGTTTACCTACCTATCATTTGGCGAATGTGGTTGATGATTATTTAATGAAGATCACACATGTTATCAGGGGTGAGGAGTGGTTGCCTTCAATGCCTTTGCATATTATGCTATATAAAGCTTTAGGTTGGGAAAGTAGTCGTCCTGAGTTTGCTCATTTACCACTGATCTTAAAGCCAACAGGAAAAGGAAAGTTAAGTAAGAGAGATGGCGACAAAGCCGGGTTCCCGGTATTTCCTTTGGAATGGAAATCTCCTGAAGGAGAGGTGGCTTCCGGTTATCGTGAATCAGGTTATGTGGCTGAGGCTGTGGTTAATTTGTTGGCACTATTAGGATGGAACCCAGGAACAGAGCAGGAGATCTTTTCAATGGATCAGCTGATAGAGGCTTTCTCAATTGAAAGGGTGAATAAATCAGGAGCACGTTTTGATCCGGAAAAGGCAAAGTGGTTTAATCATCAGTATCTGATAAATGCAAGCGATGATCAATTAGCTGATGAATTTCAGTCTGTTTTGGACGAAAAGAATATTAAAGCCGATAGGGCAATGCTAGTAAGGGTAATTGGTTTAGTAAAGGAGCGAATTAATTTTGTTTCGGAGCTTTGGGATCAGTTATTCTTCTTTTTTGAAGCACCTATTGAATATGATCCTAAAGTAGTAAAGAAACGTTGGAAGGGTGATGTTCCTGCTTTTATGGCAGATTTACCTGCCGTTTTAAATGATATTGCTGATTGGAGTGATGAAAATATTAAAGCGGCTCTATCTACTCAGATAGAAGAAAAAGGATTGGGATTTGGTCTGGTGATGAATGCTTTTAGATTAGCTCTTGTGGGAGGTGGTTTTGGCCCTGATTTAATGGTTATTGCTGAGGTGTTAGGTAAGGATGAGGTTGTGAATCGTATTAAAGCAGCGGTTGAGGCATTAAGTTAATTGTTGCATAAGATATTTGAATAGGAGGCTGTCTGTATGGTTACGAGGCAGCCTCTTTGTTCTTTTGTAACTCAATTACTTTTTATAAACAGAATCTGTTAATCCTTTAACGCCCATTTCTTCAGCCACTTTATCTGTATTCTCAATAATATTCTTTAGTATAGTTTTTTCGCGCCGAATAGCTTCATCCTTATTCATTAGTCTGGCGCGGATAAGTGCAGACATTCCAAAGCCATCTTTTGTAACACCGGTACGTTTCCAATGCATAAAATTACTCACTGTATGTAGCTTACAACCCATTTTGGATTCTTTTCTCACGGGGACTTTCCATCCTATTTCTTTCTTTAAGATTTCAATCATATGTATCGGATCATATGGTATATAATCAAAGAAATACACTACCTGAGTGTAATTTTGGAAAAATGAAACTCCCATTTTCGGATTCAGGACTTTTAAGCCTACAGGAGCTTTTTGTTGTATATTATCTATTACGGTATAAGTTTGATATAAAAGATGATGGTATGCAATCACAATAATTTGTATCGGTGAAAGGTCGGAGCGGAATATATTGGCAGCTTTCTTAAATATCTTTTTAATGCTGTTTTTCTTTTTATCGTAGGCTTTTTTAAAAGCTTCTTTATTACTGTTTGTATATGATGAAGTTGAGTTTTCACAATCGGTTGATCCCCAGATTAGAAATGGGACCTGGTGCTTTTTTGCCATATTCAAAGAAAAGGATCTGATGTTATTTTCGCAGTTGACACAATGACTTACATGTTTTCCTCTTAATTTACTTAGCAATAAGGCCTTCTTTACAATTCGCCTCCTGAACATAGTTGCGTGCCCTGTTTCTAAATCTACATTAAGTTTAGCGCACATCTCTTTAATATTTTTCAAAGCTTCAGGAACAACGAGTCCGTTATTAAAGAAAACACCAAGAGGATTAAGTTTCATTATTTTAACCATATAATATAAGATGAAAGAGCTATCTTTTCCGCCACTAAGTCCTATAACACAATCATATTTTCCTCGTTTTTCAGATTCTAGCAATTGTTGTAATTTTTCGGAACCTTTAACACGGACTTTTGATAACCTGGATTCTTGAAAATGATTACAAAAATTACAGGTTGTATCAGTCAATTCTACATCAGGATGGGTTTCTGGTAAAATACACTTACTACAGGTTTTCATAATCATTGGTTTTGGGGTTGTTATACTATCTGGTATATATAAATTACAACGAAAATCTTTAGAATACGTTAAAATTTGATGAACTAACGTATTTAGTGGATTAGTGTTTCAATGTATTGGTATACAATCTGATAAGGTTTTGCTTGCGGGTGTTTAATCAAGTGTTATTATGCTGCTGCATTATTTATGTAATTTTATTAACCTGAGTTCGATTAAAATTTTAGAATTTACCTCATTAAATATTTATTTATAAGGTATTCGATAGAACAATGTTTCAGATTGACATAAAAAGCTGATATACAAGGCAAATTTTGCAGGGCTAGCTCGCTAGCTCGATAAATTTAACGAAGTAGATCAGTTTTTTATGCAAAGCATGAGAGTTTCCGCTTATAAAAAGCGATCTTCTTCCTGAAAATTATTCAAAATAGCCCGCTATTCTTTAATGTGGAAACTTTATGATAGGACACATTGAACTCGCAAAATGCTCGTTTCATAATTTTCAGTTGAATCTCACAATTTATAGGCGGTCTGAAACA
>JBNKRV010000205.1:0-34984 GCA_050296935.1 Marinilabiliaceae bacterium
CATTCATAGCTTTTCATTAAATAATCGATTTACGGCTCTAAATTTTATCACCATAGCTCGCTATGTCTCAAAAATTTATATTGTAAATCAATCATTTACTGAAATTTGAGCTCGCTAATTTTAATCGAACTCAGGTTATTAAAAAGTATGGCAGACAAAGATAAGCAGGCGTTAACAGGTTGTGTTATTTTACGGCATACATAGCTGTAAATTGATAGTTCAACACCTGCATGAAGGTATGGTGGTGAGGTACAGTTACAACCTGCAGGCTGTCAAAAAATAAACAGCTAAACGTTGTGTTTAACGACAAAAAGAAGCGTAGAGCTTAATATCTTTTATGGTTGAAGCATAGAATGCCTTGAAAGCTGGGATGAAAAAACTCGATTCCCCAAATTCAAGAAAAGAGACTTATGAAAGTATAGTCATTCAAGAGCTACAACACTCAGAAGAACGAAGTTATTAAAATGTTAAGAAAAAATTAATCGGCCTTGCTATATTCTGCTTATTAACAATAAAGATTGGTTGAAAGATGCCAATGTCTGGGCGTTTATCTTATACAATGTATAATGCAGGAAGAAGGAAGCTTTTACACCTGATACTTTATTAATATAGACTATAAATTAAAATTAATTTTATAAGCTTATTTATATATTAATAATTTGTGTATTTACTATTTTTTTATATTTGTTTTTTTATATTTGAATTTGTGTGTATTGTTGGATATGAAATTAAATTTTGTGTTACTAAATATTCTGTTGCTATTTCCATTTTTGTTAAATGGTCAGGTTGATGATACTTTGAAAGAATTTTTCAAAAGAAATAGAAATGGAGAATATTTTCATAACGAAATTGAACAGTGGTTAGAAAGTAATAGTTTACCAAAAGAAAAGTTACTTATATATATACAAGATGGAAGGGAAGCTGATGTTTCATTTTTAATTGGACTGGTTTACCAGGAGGCTATGCAAACAATATCCCTTAAATTGAAGTCTGAAAATATATATTTCATGATAAAACATGGTTTGAGTATTGATCCATCCATAAATGAATCTACTGTAATAACATATTTAAGTGAATTTTCACCTTCGTTATTTTCCACTCAGTCGAAGTCTATGGTAGCGTCCAGGGTTTTACAATCGAATTATAATGTTAGTCAGTTGATTAGGCTGTCAGGACAATTAAATATTACTGATTTAGTTCCCCATTTTGAATCCTTGTTAACAGATGAAACGTCCAGTATTTCGTTGAAATGGAGTGCCCGGTTGGCCTTAGCAAAAATGGGAGATATTAGTCAGGTTAAAGAATGTATAAAAAGGGTAAAAGAAATTGGAATAAATGATCAAACAGTATATAGTTTAATGCCTGACCTGATTTATATAAAAAACCGTTTGGTTTTTGATTATATTCTGGAACAAATACTTATAGATGAGAAGGGTTGTACATCTACTAATCCGGATAATGAAATTCAAATTAATTGTGCATTTCGTTTGATTGAGATGATTGCTCCTTATATTGAAGATTTCCCGGTAAAACTATATGAGTCCGGTGATATAGTTACTGATGATTATTCACAAACCCTGTTGGATGTTAGAGAATGGATATTATCTAATAATTATCGCTATAAATTAAAAGAGGAATGATATCAAATAAATTAACCATAACTAATCCATATTTAATACCAAAGCTCCTAGCCTAATGATTAGAATTTTACTTTTTTATTTCCTGTTTATTTCCATCGCTTTAAATTCATATTCAAATAATAAATATGATTTAGGTATGCAACGTTCATTTGAATCAATCGATTTAATTGAACCAGAAGTTGAGGGTAATTCCTTTGCCATCCCTTATGGTGAAAATGATTCTCCTGAAGAGGCAGCCATGGATGCCATTAAGGAAGGAGTGCTTAAACAAAAACGCTTTGTGAATCATCTTGATTCAGCTACTTTTATAAGTTTACCTGTAGGATTATCTTATAATACGGATACACTCGCCGATCCTAATTATTTTATCATCATTGATGAAGCAACTATTTATCCTCAGTATGCTGAGTTTAGTGCCTTTATGTCGTTGAAGAACCCCATTGATGGACAAATAATTAGATTTAGGGCTAATCACATTAAATTTTCCTTTAAAAGTGGATTAATAAATGGTTTTAACCTTGAATTAGTATCCGAAATTAAAACCAAATTAAGTGAAGAAAGTTATTTGTATTGGATGCCGGGAAGCTTTGTAGATTGGGATTGCAATGGATTTAAAAGTTTAGGAATTAATGCAAAAATTGAATTAAATAAAGATAAATACATAAAAGTAGACCCCCGTTCGGGAAAAGAACAAGGACGAGTATCCACCACCTGTTTTATTGCAGCCGCCGGATTGAACGATATACTCATGGAGCTGAGTTTTGATCCCTTTAAACTAAAAGGTTTTGATGAAGCTTACTTTTCGTTTCAAAAAATAACCCTCGATTTTAGTGAAAGCTATAATGCCTCCGGTTTTAAATTGCCGACAAACTACCCCGGGGGATATACCGGTGAAATGGCTAATTTATGGAAAGGTTTCTATGTGCAGGAAGCTCAGGTTTTCTTAAATAAAAAGTTTAACGGACGGGATAGTGTATCTACTTCGTTTTTTGCCAAAGATTTGATTTTAGATGATTTTGGGTTGACGGGGGATATAGGGGTAGAGAACCTTCTTTCGTATGATAAAGGCCGACTGGGAAATTGGAAAATGTCAGTTTCTCATTTTGAGCTTTCTTTTTTTACCGGAGACTTTGTGAGTTTAGGGCTTAATGGAGGAGTAATAGTTGAAGGTATTGATGAACCCATGGTGTATGAAGCATTCTATGATGTAGAAGGTAATTACCATTTTGGGATTAATCCGGGAAAGGATATAGGTTTTAGTGTTTTTTCTGCAAAAGTAAATTTAAAAGCCACATCTCGTATTGATGTGTGGGTGGAGCAAGGTAAGTTTATGCCCGCTGCCACTCTGGATGGAGAGATTTCTTTTACAGGATCAAAGAAACCCGGAGTAGGAAAAGCGTTAATAAAAATACCTTACGTAAAATTTGAAGGACTTCATATTGCTACCAAAGCTCCTGTTTTTGGTATAAAAAGTATCGCATTAGTATCTAGTAGCGATAATTCTAATTTTAATAAATTTCCTATTACAATTAGTGATGTAGGATTTGAGAATCGAAAGCAAAATAAAGCAGTTTTTTCTTTTACATTAAAGGTAAACCTTGTTCCTACAGGGGATTTAGGGATTGAAGGAGAAACTCATGTTGGTATTGTTGCTTCTATTAATAAAGGAGACTGGAAATATGCAGGGCTTGAATTATCAAGTTTATCTGTAGAAGCTTCAGTAAAGGGATCTTTTTCGATTAAAGGCAAGATACAATTTGCTGATGGGGATGCAACTTATGGAGATGGATTCAGAGGACGCCTTGATGCTACATTTATAGAAAAATTTGAGATGAGTGCCGTGGTAGTTTTTGGTAAAGTAAATGGCTATCGTTACTTTTTTGTGGATACTCAATATAGACCCACTCCATATTATTTTGTGTCACCGTTCTTTTTAACTGGATTTAGTGGAGGAGTGTATTATAGGATGAAACAAGCGACTGATGGTGGAGGAACTGAGTTTGGAGAATCCCTTTCCGGAATAAAATATGTGCCGGATAAGAATACATCTTTAGGTATAAAAGCCGGTATGACAGCTGCTATTTTTAGTGAAAGTTTAATTAAGTGTGAAGCTGAATTTTCAATTGCTTTTACCTCATCTTTTGGAATTGCAAGAATCGCTTTTAGGGGAGAGGGTAGTGTATTAAATCTGGAATATAAAGTTTCAGCAGATAGGGTTAGTGAGATTACTAAAAATGCAGTTGAAGGGAAATCTATTACGCTAAAAATAAAACCTCCATTATCAGTGTCTATATCCATGCTAATGGATTTTCAAAATAAATCTTTTCATAGTGAAATGGAGATGTTTTTGAATGTAGCAGGAGCCATAAAGGGAACAGGAGAAAATAATAAAGCCGGATGGGGTGTTATGCATATTGATCCTGATAAATGGTATTTGCACTTAGGTACGCCAACCGATCCCTTAGGTGTGAATTTTATAGGTCTGATGGAAGTAGATTCCTACTTTATGGCAGGACACGATATACCAGATGCTATGATGATGAATCAGCGGGTGCTGGCTATTTTGAACATGAATCAATCCGATTTTAATGGAGAACGGCAGGAAGGAGATTTAATGACCGGTAAAGGTCTGGCTTTTGGTGCGCATATAGAATTAGATACAGGCGATTTAACCTTCCTGATATTTTATGCCCGTTTTGAGTTGGGTGGAGGTTTTGATATCATGTTACTGGATTATGGCCCCAATGTTTATTGTAAGGGGCATAGTGGATCGCCAGGCATCAACGGTTGGTTTGCCAAAGGACAGGCATATGCTTATTTTGCCGGTAAAATTGGTATTAAGGTCAGAATATTCGGAAGGAAGAAGAAGTTTGATATCATCAACTTGCAAGCAGCAGCTGCTATTCGAATTGAGGGACCCAATCCAACCTGGATGAAAGGAGCTATTGGGGGAAGCTATCGCATTTTAGGAGGTATGATATCAGGAAAATGTAAGTTTGAAATGACGCTTGGAGAGAAATGTGAAATGCGCACTATGCAAGATCTTTCTGATTTGGAGATTATTGCAGATCTTACCCCGGCTCACGAGTCAGAAGATGTAGATATATTTGCCTTGCCTCAGGCTGTTTTTAATATGCCTGTGGACAAAGTATTGACTATTTCTGAGGATCCGGAACTCACAAAAACATTTAAAATAAATTTGGTCGAATATTCGGTTTATACAGAGGATGGAACCAAATATCCCGGTGAGATAGAGTGGAATGAGGATAAAACTTCTTTGGGTTATCGTATGCATGAGATATTTTATTCCAACTCCACTTATAAAATTGTTGCCAAGGTAAGCTTTGATGAAAAAGTAAATGGGAAGTGGCAGCCCTACAAAGGGGATGATGGTAAAGTGTATTACGAAACCAAGGAAGCTACCTTTAAAACAGGAGCTTTGCCTGAAAAAATACCGGATGACGCCATAGCATATTCTTATCCTATTGATAGGATGGTAAACTTTTACAAAGAAGAATACAATAAAGCTTATGTGGCATTTAATCCGGGAGTAGCCGCCTTTTTTGAACACACTGAAGGGTATACGCAAAAAGCTCGCTGGACTCAAGTAAATGGAGAGCCTACCTATAGCTCCTTAAAATACAACAAAGAAAGCCGTACTGTGGAGGCGGATGTGCCTGGTGGATTAAATAATGATAAAGTATATCGATTTGATTTGGTGCACGTGCCTATTTCTGATGATGCATCTGTAGATAGAAATATTACCGAGAATGTGGAGCAGGCACTGAACGGGGAAGATGAAAATAGTGCAGAAATTACCACTCGTGAGGCCGAAGGCGTGATTAATAATGGCGAAGCGCATGATTTTTACGGACTGGATTTTAGGGTAAGTAAGTACAATAAGTTTTTGGATAAGTTTCCTCAAAGTAGTATGAATATCAAGTATTTATCTTCGTATAGTGCTGGAATAGATTTATTGGTAACTGCGTTAAATGGAGACGAAATGTTTGGGACAATGGAAATTAGAGGAACGTCGACAAGAGCTCCACTAATCACCTGTGAAGCTATTCTTGAAGGTGCAGATTGGTATCGGGATCATTATGCAAATTATATCTATAATGACGATATTATATCTATGGCTTCTATAGTTAATTGGAGAACCACAAGCGAATATGGATTACCTCCAACAAAACCTGTTGATTTTTGGCAGTATAATGGTGGTTATGTATTAAGTCAAGAAGATTTTGATAATGGCAATTTTAGAATGAACACCAAACACACCAACATTGTATATGTGTTGCCTAAAATTTGGGCTAAGGATTTTAGAGACATTAAAAATTCATTGGCTTATAAGATTAGTCAAAATCAAATTAATACTTCCAAAAATATTAATGAGATACTAAACAACTATTTATGGCCTAGGGCAAGTGTTGGGAGCTATCCTGTGAAATTCTCATACGTATTGCCAGGTATAAACAGGGTGACCAGCAGTAAAAAAGTGGTGCTTAAAAATAGTATTAGAGTATCCGAAATATCGAAAGAAGAAACTGAAATTTTAAAGGGTTTATAATAAATAAGGATTGAAATGAAAATATTTAAGTTGAATTATCATATGAATAAAATATTTGTTTTTTTTCTTTTATTATATGCACTTCCTTTTAGTATATCTGCTCAGACCAAGGAATATCAATTTCATATGTCATATGATAACGTCAATCCAGGAGGTTTTATATGGAGTAGGCAAGAATATGATGATTTGCCCAAAAATTGTGGTACACAAGTGTCGTTTTATCCTCCATATTTAATATTTGTAATAAGTGATGACAACGGAAATGAGTGGCGAACTACAAGAGAACATGGCAGTGGAATAATAGATTGTACCGTTACTTTTCTCCCTACCCATTTTAAATTAAAGGCGGTTGGTATCAATAAAAGCGGGCAGGTGAAAACTTGTAGCTTCAACCCTCCTACCTATGGATTTGATTTGGTTAATACAGAGATAGTTTTTGTTGATAGAGATATAACACGTGAAGATGGAATAAATTTTTCAGTTGCTACTTTACATGGAACAATAAAGGCAAAGCCAAGAATTACAAAAGTAACTGGAGAGGATTTTGCTTGTACAAGCAGCGGAGGTATTAAAATCCATTTGTCACATATATTGAATAATCAGCAAATGCATTTTTTTTTAGTGGGTACAGGAGGTATGTCTCATTATATTTGGAAAAATACAGGTGGGGATAAGCTGAACGGTACGAATGTAACAATACCTTATAGCGATTTAATCGAAAATACTAATCCCTCTCATTCATTGAAAGCCAACCAAAATTTTACGATTCATGAAAATGATTGTGTGAATAGTGCAGGTCCGTTTATTTTTATTGAAACTCCGAATATAACAATTAATGAATCAGAAACACATGGGCCACCATGTGCGGATGGTGGAGGTGCGCAAGTTGCTTTTAATATTCCTTCAAACTTATTAGGTGCAGACTATCTGGTTTCTGTAGGTAGGTATGCTATTGATACAGATAGTCATAATACTGACGTTGTTAATTATAAAAACCAGACATACAGATACCAGGATGGTATAACTTGTAATGCCGACGGGCCTGTTTCAAGTGGTAAGCTTTCCAGTGGCACTTTTATTATAAATCAAGAATTTATAAATTCACATACGGATATTGCAGGAGGTCTGAATTTAAAAGATGGATTATATAAATTTACAATTAGATTAAACGATAATACATTAGGTAGTACTTGCCCTATTGAGACCCTGATACTATTAAGGAGTCCAGAGAAGGTTGAAATTGCGTCATGTTCAGCAACAGATATTATTACAAAACAGAACACCAATTTACCAGATGGAACATATCAAGCTTTATCAGTAACAGATTCCGGTTCCGCTACTTTAGAGATTACAGGAGGGACTGGAAATTATCGGTTGAAGTCAGGTGCTGACGGTGAATTTTCTTCTGCAGACGGTTATTATAAGATAACAGGGCTTTCATCTTCAGAAACAGGAGTTGAACATTTTATTGAAATAGAAGACACTAATGGATGTGCTGCAACAACAACGCCAACTGTAAAAATAAAATGTCCAGCTACCATTTCAATTAATGTTACATCACCTCCCAAATTACATTTATGCGGTAGTGAAACAACAAGTCTTAAATATAAAATAATAACCGGAGGTGCCGGTCCATTTACGGCAAAGCTTACAAAGACAGTTGGGTCTATTGAAACAAATACAGAGCAAACTATAAATACCAGAGACGAAGTAAGTATTCCAAGTCTCAGTGAGGGAGTCTATAAGTTAACTGTCTCTGACAATAATTCTGATGTTGCTGATAAAGAGTATTCATTTAACATTACGCAGAATAGTTTTCCAACTTTTACAGCAGTACCACATGCTACTTCATATTGTAATAGTAGTGGAACCGACGGAAGTATTGTTATATCTGACTTAACCGGCGATGGTTTAACATATGAATATTCGTACAGGTTGGGTACATCAGGTAGTTTCACCTCCAATTCAAGTACAACAATAAGCGGTAAATCTGCTGGTTCGTATCAGGTAAAAGTGACCAATAGTGGTTGTAGTACAATTAAAAACGATGTTAAAATTCCGGTAAGAAGTAAGCCTCATGTTACAATATCAGGTAGTGTTACCGATCAAATATGTCAACAAAAAGGTTCTGCAGGTTTTATTATTTCAGGTCATAAATCAGGTGAAAGTTATACTTTACAAATTCTTGATTCAAATAAACACAGTATTGGCATTCAAAATACAGGAACGGCAAATAATACTTCAAATATTACTTCATCATTTAACCAAAAAATTACGGGAAATACATCCAGAATTAAGTACTACCCTAAAATTATTGTGGGAAATAATATAGGTTGTGATTTTACAGGAGATGAATTTACGGTAGGGGAAACATCAAATCCCCTTTCCTCTCTCGGATATTCAAAACTTATTGATGAGTCATGTACGGGTAAATCCAATGCAGTTATACAGCTTTCCAATACCAATAATATTAATGGTACTTACTCTTTAAGTGGAGGAGGTGCCTTAAATACTGCCAATCATCAAATATCTGGTTTAAGTGCTAGTAAAAACTACAATTTAACTATTACAGAAGATGAAGGCCGTAAATGTTCGCATACTATACCAGTGAATGATATTGCCGTTAGTAATTTGAAATTAACAGCAGCTGCAAGTAATCTAAAAGTTGCAGATTGTGCTGGAAGTACAACAGGAAGTATCCAATTAAATGCTGGCAACGGTAGATCTTCAGATGGTTCTTCAAAAACCTCAAAGTATAAATTTTATTTGGGTTCAACATTAAAAAAGACTCAAACGTCAGCAAACTATTCTTTTACAGGATTAAGCAATAATTCTTATAATATAAAAGTTGTGGATGATGCAGGTTGTGAAGTTAGTTTACCTGTTACAATTGGAGCTGATCCTAATGGGCCGGTTACTATCAATGATCCATTTAATAAAAAAGAATTTTATTGTGCGGAAGGAGATAAGGGAAGTTTTTCGATAGAGGCATCTACCAGCAATGTCAGTAATCATTTACGATATACTATTTCAAGTATCACTCAAGTATATGATAATAAAACCAACTCAGATGGTCCGGTATCCTTTACAAATTTAAATTCAGGAACATATACTGTTACAGTTAAGGATAAGGAAGCTAATTGTAGTGATACAAAAGCAGTAACAATAAATGATAAAGGCTATAGTCCTGATGTTTCAATATCTTATCCTCATTCATTATCGTGTGATGGAGCTGACGATGGTAAGGTGGAGATAAATGTAACCGACTATACTGCATCCGAAGACAAAAATAAAGACTTTACTTATTCTTTTAAACAAGCAGATAATAATGCAGTAACCCCTGATTCAGATACAGATAGACTAAAAAGAGTGTATTCAGGGTTAACAAATCAAAATTATAAATTGCTGGTTACCGATGCTTTTGGTTGTAAATACACTGATAATAATGTTAGTGTACCTAGTAGTAATTATGCTATAAACATAGCATCAATAACTTCAACCAATACAAGCTGCTCCGGTGCATCTAATGGAACCATCACTGTAACCGCTTCGCAGGGAGCTTCAAGTGGTGAGTATACTTATGAATTATATAATGGTTCTGAAACAAATTATACTCAAAGCTTAAAAGGGGGAACAGTTACTTTTACGGGTTTGCAAACTGGTGAATATAAAATTAAAGCCATTGATGATGAGGGATGTTCAGTGATGTCAGGCTTGAAAAGTATTACCTCACGGACAAATACACTAGTCATTGAATCACCCATAATTGTTGCGCCAGATTGTTTTGGAGGCAACAATGGAAGTATTGCAGTAACCATTAGTAATGATGATTTTTCAGGAGCATCCTATGATTATAATATTTATAAGAAAAATGGTTCGGATTACGAATTAATTACCGATGCTACATATGAAAATAGTACCGAAACTTTTTCAAATCTGATAGCTGGTACCTATATGGTTGAAGTAAAAGAGCAAGGTCAAGAGAGTTGTTCGGCTACTTACCCTGATATTGAAGTGAATCAACCAGCTCCAATTCAAATAACGAATCCAACCATTTCTTGTATTAATAAGTACAATACATCCACTGGAGAGTTCTCCATAACTATATCCGAAGGCAATAAAGAATATAATTACGAGTGGCTTAAAGATGGAGAAGTCCTGGAAACTGGTACCCTATCCTACTCCGATGCTGAGAATGAATATGATTTCTCAAGAACAGGACTTGCCGCCGCCACTTACACCTTTCGCTTAAGTGATATAAAAGGCTGTAATTATTTCGATGGGAACACATCATCCATTTACGAAAAACAAGTGGTAATCACTCAACCCTCATTACCATTAGCCGTATCAGCAGAAGTAACAAACGAAAGTTGTTATGGAGCTAATGATGGCAGAGTTGTATTGAGTGCTTCAGGAGGTTGGTTATGTTCTGAGCATATACATACAGAGGAATGTACCAATGTTGCTCATGATAATTGCCCCGATTGGAATTTAGGAGAAGGAGACTCATGTAAAACGGCAGACTACTTATACTCCATAGGTGGAGGATGGACTTGTATGAATACATTCTCAGATCTTACTCCCGGTAATTATACGGTTGAAGTAATGGATAAAGCAGGTAATATAAATACGCAGGAAGTTACTATTGCCCCTAGACCGGAAATGACCTTAAATGTTAACTATTTTAATGCAACCTGTCCTGGGTATAATAACGGTAGAGTACTTGCAACTGTTGACATTGACAATTTAGGTAAAGATGATATTGATTATACCATAAGAAGCACAGGTACCGGAAGCTTATTCTCTGATGTTAACGCAAATAGTAATACATCCTTTAGTTATCATTATTTACCCAAAGGAAATTATGAGCTAAGCATCGAGGATATAAATGGTTGTATGGATTCAAAGTCTTTTAATATAGAAGAGCCGGATACAGCTGAGATTAGTTATACTTATAATTATATATTAGATAAAGGAGAATCAACAGGTAAAATATCAGTTGCTACCACTGGAGGAAATGGAGTATTTGACTACAAGGTGTGGTTAAATGGCCAATCGGTTTACAGCGAAACAGAAAATTCAGCAGGAGGTATTAATTTAACAGACTTGCTTGCTGGTGATTATACTTTACAAGTTAGAGATACTGCAGGTTGTGTATATGAGGACAATGAGTGGATGGAGCGTACTATTGCTATTGAAGAACCTCAAGATACCTTAGCTTTTAGCCAGAAAAAATTAACCCATGTGAGTTGTAAAAGTTTTGCCAATGGTAATATTGAGGCTGTAGCAACCGGTGGTTGGGGTGTTAATTACACCTATCGTTTAAATGATGGAGATGTGCAGGACAATGGTATTTATGAGCATTTAGTGCCAGGTACTTATACGTTAACCATAGCAGATACGGTGGGAGTAAAACGCGATTGGAACTTTGAAATTACAGAACCGGATACTTTAACCATTGAGGTAGATCAAGCTTTCGATGCCACTTGTCCGCTCTACGCCAATGGTAGAATTGAAACTACCGTTAAAAACGGAATTGACTTTTTTAACGGACTGCAATTTAGTATTGAGGATAGAGATGACCCGGGTATTAAGTTCGGCGATTTTTATACTGCGGATAGGAATTACCGTTTTGGTCGATTACCTAAAGGGGATTACATCATCACAGTCAGAGATTCCAATGCTTGTATAGATACCGATGTATTTACAATTGGCGAACCGGATACAGCACAAATTAGTATTCAGCACAATTATATACGTGCCAAAGGAGATTCTACAGGTGAAATATCAGTAATTGTTGATCAGGGTAATCAGTGGTTCGATTATCAGTGGTTTTATGGCAGTGGAGTAGAGGCTTTTGAACAAGGACAAATGGCTCATAATCTGGATTTAAATAAACTGCCCGCAGGTGAATACAAGCTCATGGTGCGCGATACGGCTGGTTGTATCTATGAATCTTCGGAGTGGATGGAACGTACCATTCAAATACGGGAACCGGATAAGGCTTTAAGATTTAACCTGGTTCAAAATAAACCGGTATCATGCTTTGAGCTGAGTGATGGAATTATTGAGGTAGCGCCCGAAGGAGGTTGGGGAGATTATTCGTTGGTGAAAAATTCGGATGCACCACAAAGTAACGGAACATTCAACCACTTGGTTTCAGGAGAATATACCATTACCATTACAGATAGCACTGGCATAAGTTGGGACAGCACACTGGTAGTTGTTCAACCTGATTTATTAACCGCATCCTACCTAAGTCATAAAGACATTAATTGCTTCGGAGGTAGCGATGGTGAAATTGCCTTGGATGTAAAAGGAGGTAATGAGCATTACTTTATCTCTGTGGATGAAGTGAATTGGGATGAGAAAACAATGGTAGATAGCCTTAAAATTGGCACATATAACTTGTATGTAAAGGATGAAAAAGATTGTTCAGCAAGAGTAGATAATGTAAAGCTCATTCAACCCGATGAAATAGTCGTTTTAAAAGATTCCATTGTTAAGTCGAGATGTTCAAACAACGAGGGAATAATTCAAACAGAATTTAAAGGAGGAGTAGGTGCCTATAGTTATCAATGGTATAAACTATCAGATGATAATTCATTAGAAACACTTTTACCTGATGAAACAGCATCCGGTATTTACAATTTGTATTCCTCCCGATATAAGCTGATGGTGACAGATGAACACCTTTGCACCCTGCCTTTTGAATTTGTGGTTGGAGATATTACCGATTTAGAAATCGATACCATAAAGGTAACCCCGGTAAGCTGCTTCGGGTATAGTGATGGCAAAGCACAAGCGGATGTTATTCTTGGGAATAAACCTTACTTTTATAGTTGGCCATCTTCTATATATAAACACGATAATGACAGTGCCTGGGAATTGTCATCTGCTGAGTATGAGCTTTTAATAGTTGATGACAAGGGATGTAGAACTTCAAAGAAATTTGTAGTTGGCACACCTGATCCTTTATTGTATGATACATTGAGTTTTACCGATCCATTGTGTTATGGAGGTGTTCAGGGGAATATGCAAGTACAAGCAACAGGAGGAACGCCGGAGTATTTTTATACATGGAGTCAGGGTGTTAATAACAACCTTATAGCAGATGTTAAACCCGGAACATATAGTTTAACCATAAACGATAGTCATCAGTGTGCGGCAACTTTCGATATTACCTTTGATTACCAGCGTCAGTTGATGCCTTTTATGGGTAACGATACATTAATATGTCAATACGATAGCTTAATCATCAACCCGGGCACATATCATACCTATAGTTTAGTTTCCGATTCCGGTTATAACTCTTCATTGGCCAGACCAGTGATTAAAGATCCTTCGGTTTACTATTTACAAGTTACAGATGCAGATCATTGCCTTGGGTACGATACCCTTAGTTTAGATGTGAGTTACCTAAATATATCCGACTTTATACAAAAGGATGTTACCTGTAACAAGTTTGCCAATGGTAGCGCACATATAGAAGTTTCACCTGCAGGCTGGAATCATGAGATTATCTGGCCCGACAGATCAGATAAAACCTACTGGAACAACCTAAGCGGCGGTGATTATAAAGTGAATGTGTTGGATGATTATGGATGTAAGGATAGTGTGTTGTTTCACATTTATGAACCGGATACGCTGAATTATGCAGTTACTGATATCCTTGATCCGCTTTGTTTGGGTAATTTCAATGGGTATATCCATGGCGAGGTTCAGGGAGGAGTAGTTCCGTACACCGTAAACTGGAATATCAATGAGCAGAATCAAAATATCAATGAGTTGGATACAGGTTACTACCGCATTGATGTGATGGATGCCAACAATTGTTTTTATCAGAAAGAGTTCAATTTTAATTACCGAAGAACATTGATGCCTTTTGTGGGCAATGATACATTAATATGTCATTATAACACCTTGCCTCTCGATGCAGGTGATTACAGCAAATTTGCATGGACAGCAGATAACGGATATTCATCTTCGAAAAGAAATGTTGAAATAAAAGATCCCGGCACATACTATTTGCGAGTTACCGATGCGGATAAATGTTTGGGTTTTGATACCATCCATATGGATGTTAGTTACTTGAAAATAAGCGATTTTAAATCTCAGGATGTAACCTGTAACGGTGATGCGGATGCTTGGGCTCAGGTTAGTGTATCTCCGGCAAATTGGGCTCATGCCATTGAATGGACAGACGGATCTGCGAATACGAATTGGACAGGTTTGAGTGGTGGAAACTACAACGTGAGGGTGTATGATACCTTTGGATGTGAGGATAATCACCCGTTTTCAATTTACGAACCGGATGCTGTTACCTTAACAGTGAATAAAATGATGGATCCACTTTGTTTCGGTGTACCGGATGGAGAAATAGAAGTTACAGCTTCAGGAGGCCGAACACCTTATTCGTACGAATGGCTGCATGGTGTAAATTCAAATAAAATAAGCAGGCTCGATACTGGAACATACTATCTGGATATATATGATCTGAAAAATTGTCACATTAGTCGTGAATACGATTTAAGATACGAAACAGGTATTTATCCTGAGTTGGGAGAAGATAAGGTGATTTGTCAGGGGAATACCGTTCGTTTATACCCCGGTTATTTTGAAGCGTATAAGTGGAGTAATACGCTGGGAAATGAAGCTACAGATACCGCTTGGGTGGTTGGCGACAAAGCCGGATATTATGTTGAGGTAATGGACGATAGGGATTGTGTAGGGCGCGATACTGTAGAAGTTCAAACACGCAAAACAGATTTAACACCTGAGTTTTTAATGGCCAGTAGCGTTTCGGTTGGCGATACCCTAATGATTATTGAAGTAAGTCAGCCCAAACCGCAAAGCTTCGATTGGTATTTTAGTGGGAAACATGAAATTACGGAACAGTCTACTTTTTATTGTAAAGTAATTTTTGAAGAAGAAGGCAATTACGAGGTGATATTAAATGCTCACAGTTACAACTGTATGGCACAGGCTCGAAAAACGGTTTTGGTAACGCCTCGTGTAACAAAAGAAGGAAATCCGGATGATAGTCAGCAAGTCAGTCAGAGCATTCTATCATTGGTTGTTTCTCCTAATCCAACCGATGGCCCTTTTAACGCTAAACTGGTACTCGATGAACCTCGTGATGCTACTTATTATCTGGTAAGAATAGAGAACGGACAAATCATTGAAAAACGCAAAGTAAGCGGATTAACTACCTATAACGAAGCCTTTAATGTGAGTGCTCCGGGTGTGTATGCCGTTTTTGTTGAAGTTGGCGATGAAAGAAGAGTAGTGAAAGTTGTGGTGCAATAATCAGTGAACAGTGATCAATTACGAATGAATAAAGAACCGTTCTTTATGTACAAGATGTAAATCAGAACGGTTCTATAAAGATAATATACAGGCTGGCACACCATAAAATTGTGCAAGAGTGAGAGATGTTATTATGAAATAGAGAACCGTTCTCTATATGTAAAATGTGAATAAAGAACGGTTCTTTTAAACCAGATAACAAGCAATGATTAATTACGAATTAAAAAACAAATAATGAATATTTTTACATGGAGTACAAAGAGCTTAACCAGCTTATTAAGTATTGTTTTTTTAGTATTGCCAACCCTGCTTTGGGCTGATGGATATACTTTGCAGGATGCTGATGTTGAGGTGGATGTGAATGGCTATATCACTAGTTGCTCTTACGATTTTAGTATAACAGATATTGTAATACCATCCACATTAGATGCTACAACTATAGTTGGGATTGCTGCAGAAGTTTTTTATCAGAAAAACATTACCTCGGTAATTTTACCATCCACCATAGAGGTTGTTGGCAGTAAGGCTTTTTATTACAACAAGCTTACATCCGTTACATTTGAAGATAATAGTAGTTTGCGTACGATTGAAGCTCTTGCTTTTGCAAGTAATTACTCCTTAAGTTCAATTACTTTACCCACAAATACAAATACCGGGTTTGTGAAATATTTTAATGAACGCGGAGAGTTTTTTAATGCGGGAGATAATATTACTGACCTTTACAGAAAGTATTCAGCGCAAATACCTTATACCTTAACAGATGCTGATGTTACGATTACGGATGGTGTGATTACAGCATGTAGCTATGATTTTAATTATACCGACATTATTATACCATCTACCTTAAATTCACAAACAGTTGTAGGAATTAAGGATGGCAGTGGTTTTAATGGTGTTTTTTCAGACAATGGCATTACTAGTGTTTCCTTACCTTCATCGATAAAAACAATTGGAAAATATGCGTTTCATACGAATAAACTAATTGAAGTTACTTTTGAAGCAAATAGCAATATACAAATCATTGGAGATGGGGCTTTTAAATGGAACAGTTATTTAAACCCAATAACTTTACCTACTCATTCTTCTTCCTCATTTGTTAATTATCAGGATGAAAACGGAATCAAATATAATCCAGGAGATCAAATTACTGATTTTGAAATAGTGTATATCTCCATTGCTCCCTATACTTTAACTGATGATGATGTGGTAGTAACTGATGGATATATTCAAAGCTGCTCATATAATTTTGATAATAAGGCAATTATCATTCCTGTCTTGCTGGATGCTCAAAAAGTAATAGGAATTGCAGATTACGCTTATTATGGGAGTAAAGTTTTTTACGATAAAGGAATTTTATCTGTTGAATTTCCTAATACCTTGGAATATATAGGTGTGCAATCTTTTGGTGGTAATAATCTTACTGTAATAGAGTTTCCGGCATCGGTTAAATTCATAAAAGAAAATAGCTTTTATAGTAATGATTTAACCAAAGTTAGTTTTGCTTCACCTGCAAATATAGAGGTAATTGGATCCAATGCTTTTTATTTGAATACAGGAGTTGAAATAACCCTGCCAGGTACTCATGCTTTAGGAGTAGATGTTGTGTATAAAGATGAAGACGGTAAAGAGTACCTTTCAGGTGATGTAGTAACGGATGTATCTAAATCAATTACGGCAATGTTACCAAACAGTATTGGTGATGCTACTCAATGGCAAAACCCGGAAATAAAAGTTACCCCTAATCCAACGTCAGGAAGCATTTCTATTCGTAGTAGCCATGTTATTGAAGAAAGTATTGAAGTGTATGATATCTCAGGATTATTGGTTAAATCAATTATAGTGTCCGGAGTTGAATCTAATGCAGGCATTTGTGATTTAAACGATGGTATATACTTTTTTAAACATAAAGGAAAAATGATAGCAAAAATCATCAAGCAATAAAGCTTTTATTATTTATTGGAAAGATAGAGAAAAGTTAATGAACCGTTCTTTATAAGCAACATGTAAATAAAGAACGGTTCATTATCCATAAATAAACAATTACACAAAACAACAACACAACCACGAAATAAGGCCAAAACCACGATACGAATAAAAAATGAAGAAACTATCCATACTAATATTATTAACGCTTATAACGCTGTTTGCAAAGGGGCAAACAGTGTATCCGGTACGAACCTATACCGTACTAACTCCGCCCATGCCATACTCATTAAGTGGTTTTACTAGCGAACCAGGGCGTATGCAGCTTAATATTAATGTGGATGATATCTCATTGGAGCGTTATCCGGTGTATTTCAGGTTAGTGATTAAAGGCAATGGAATAAAACTTCATACCAAGCCGTCCATGTATCAAGAACCCTTTTATCTTGATGGAGGCATGCATGAAATACTTACCGGTTTTGATTTGGAAAACCTTTTTAATCCTCAGAATCTCATTTTTGAAGGCTATAGCTTAAAGGAATATAAGCGCACGGGTCGATTGCCAGAGGGTGTGTATCAGATTTATGTGGAGTTGTGGGATTATTACCATAAAGTAAATATCTCGCAGGCTATGCCAGGTGTGGCGGTGATGTATTTAACACGAGCGCCACGCTTAACCTTTCCTATGGATAAGGATGAGGTAGATATCAGTACTAATCCAAACCTACGTTTCTCATGGATGGGAAGTATGCCCAACGACCCACTAACAGATCCTGTGTATCGTTTTAATCTCTATCAAATACAGCCTGCAGGACGTAATCCATATGAAGTAGTAAAAGTATCACCTCCGGTATTTACCGAAGATACCAAACAACCTTACCTGCTTTACGATATGGGTATGCCTCCTCTCCGGGAAGGGGTGACTTATGCCTGGCAGGTTCAATCCGTAGATCTTGAAGGACGTGCAAAGTTTCAATCCGATGGATTTTCCGAAGTGCATACATTTAGGTATGGTAAACAGTGCGAAACACCCGAAGTGCAGATAAGCAAAGTAAGTACTTCGGAGGTGAGTATTAAAGTATTAGGTAAAACCAATGTACAACTTTACCGCATTTATTATAAAAGCACCGACGATGAGGAGTGGCAAATAACCGAATCGGATGTTTCAGGTATAACCATATCCAACTTAAAAGATAATGCAGGATATGAGATTAAGGTGATAGCTCTTTGTGGAAATGAGGAAAGTGATGAGAGTAATATTGTTCGTTTTAAAACCAATCTGGATATTGATTATACCTGCGGTAAAACACCAGACAACTTTGATGTAAGCAATACCGAACCCTTAGCAGAACTTAATCGCTTTGACTTTTTTAAGGCAGCAGACTTTTCTATAGAAGTAGTGGAAGCAGAAGGTAGCAATGGCCGGTTTACCGGTAGTGGTTTTGCATTGATACCCTATTTGAGCTTTGTGAAATTCATGGTGGAGTTCGAAAATATCTTTATTAACTCCGATAGACACATGACCGAAGGTTCGGTGACTTTTGTATATGATGAAAGTACAGGTTTGGTTGTTGGTTTGGATAAATTATTAAAAGGTAACGATGATGAAGAGACGCTAGTTGGGGATAATGAAGCCCTAAATAAATCAACCGATGTACAAATTGAAGTGGAAGGAGAAGTCACCAACTTGCAAATTAACGGAACAACTGTTACGGTAACTACACAAGACGGTAAATCAGAAACCGTGAAGGTTGAAGAGGGTCAAACCGTAGGAGTAGTTTCAAAAAATGGGGATACGGTTTATGTGGCTGATACCGGTAGTGGACAGGTGTTTACAGCACCAAACCCGACAAAAGGAGGTGGAGCCAAAACTGGTTCTGTGGGTACAGCAGCGCAAACAGGGCAATATGGTGTTACAGCTGTTTTTAAACCAGCCAGAAATCAGCATTATGGTTTTGATGACGTACCAAAGGATAAAACTAAAAAGCCCGATGGCTATTTTAATACCAATAAAAGTGACGATAAAATAGCCTGGAAATCTTTAGCTTCCGGACGAACTGAATACCTCGATGTTGAAGTTAAGGGCAGTAATGATACACTGCGCTATATTCGCAGTAGCGGTATGCTGGCACCAAATAGCAAAAGCAATAAAGGCAACCAACTGCTATTAACTGGTTTGCCCGATGGCGAAGAAGAAATACTAACTGCTGCATCCGTTAAAAAAGAACATATTAACGATTCTACCACCAATGAAATACTAACCGAAGCAGGAGCCATTGGTTTGGTAAGTTACGCTCCCATCAATAAAACAGTGGTTCTGGTGCCTGTGAATGGAGCTCAGTGTCCGAGTGGAGCACAGGCAGTTAAAGAAGCTTTGGACAAATTATATGCACCAGCTGTGGTAAATTGGAATGTACTTATCTCCAATCCATTTACTAGCACTAAAATAAGCAACGAAGGCTTTAATGATATTAGCACCAACATGTTTAGCAAGTATACTTCTAACATGAATAAGGTGATAAATGAATATAAAAAATCTAAAAATTATAATAAAGAAAACCTTTACCTGTTTTTTGTTGACGATAAACAATGTAAGCTACAAGGTTTTATGCCACTCACTGGGCAATATGGTTTTATATTTAATTTTGGAAGTAACACCAGTGTATTGGGGCACGAATTAGGTCATGGAACATTTAATTTACGGCATACCTTTAGCGATAAAGCCCAACATTACTTCCCCGAGCGTACCACCCAAAACCTTATGGACTACGCCAACGGCGAGGAGCTCTGGAAATACCAGTGGGATCTCATTCATGATCCGGAGAAGATTACCCTGGCGCTGTTCCAGGATGAAGACGAAGGGGCTTATGAAACTGATGTTGCAGTTAAAGGTCTTACTGTTAACGTAATTGAGAATCTATCCAAATATGGTTTGGAGAATTCTCCTTTAAGTTTTATTACTCCAACAGGTCAGGTTATTACTTTACCGCAAGAAGCATATGATTTCAGGTTCAATAGAGAAAAAGGCTACCTAACAGGATTTTCAATAGGAGAAGTAAGGTATTTATCTCACAATTATAAAGGAAAGAATGAGTTTGCTGGTTATAGGGTCAGCTTAGATAAAGAGGACGAACCATATAGTGACCCATATTCAAAAAGCATTGATTTTACCAAAGGTAGAAAGGTGTTTATTGCCAAATCCGGTCAGAGTGAAAGTAATTGCCAAGTCATTCTTGAAGTGGGAACTGTTAGTAATTACAAGAGTGAATGGGACGGTTTAGGAGGAAAAAAGGAGGCTTTTGCTGAAAATATTCAGGAAGCATATGATGTAAATACAGTCGAAATCCATGAGCAACAGTTTTCACCATACAATTGTGCACAGCAACCATTTACGAAACTTATAGTTGGAAATCTAAAACACCTTGTTAAAAGTGAAGAGGATAAAGAGAAACTCTTGCAAATCCTTCAAATCTTAGACGGTAATTACCCTGTTATCCAGCAAGAATATAGTCGTTATTACAACATGGACGACTATCAGCAAAGATGGGGAGACATTGAAGATTTTACAAATTTTGCTGTATCAAGTAATATAAGCCTGGATGATTGGTTGGCTGATTTTAAGGAATACGAAAAGGAAATCAATTACCTTCTTGATAAGATTAAAGAAACTTCAGATGAAGAAAAACTAAGATTTTATGCGAGGTTTTTAACAGAAGGACAAACTTTATTATTAGAAGTTGAAGATAGAAAGAAGATTTTGCAAGCGTATTATAACGCTTCGAGTCTTGATTTCTTTGCAGAAGCAACTATTATCAAAACATTATTCTATACCCCACAGGAGCAATTAAAAGGTTTGCTGGATGAGTTAAAGCAGGATGACTTTAAGCTTCTGTTTTCGTTCCATAAGGAAATAAACGACGGTTTTTGGATAACGAAGGATTTACATAACTTCTCGTATCATAAAACCATTGGTTACCTGATAAGGAAATATCACCAATTACCGGAAATAACACCGGATAACCTAGCGAATTATTTTGACCGAGGTGAAGGGGGAAGCAAACCAATTAAGGCATACTATGTGCTTGGGGAAAAGCTTAAGGAAGGCATGCCGAATTATTATGGCACTGGTGATTATTACTATGCCCAATTAAATGGTAGCGAAATAAAACTATCACATTATTACTGTAAAGAACATGAACGCCACAAAAGAGCAAATGCAGACAAATGTGTTGACGGGGAATATTTAATGAATGGTGAAACCTTCGACCCTTTTGACTTAGTTGTTCTTTTCAAAGAAGGTGATGTTAAATTTTTAGATAGTGAAACAGATGATTTTGGCTCATTAGTGGTGCCGGCATTTGTATTCCATTACTTAAAAAGAGAACAAGCAGAGCAGAATGCCTGGGAAGTAGCAGAAGCATCTTTAATAATCGCTTCTTTTGCGATACCTGCAGGACAAATTGCCGTTGGGTTACGAGTTGGAGGAGCACTCGGAGCAAGAATCATAGCTTTATCTTCTGCAGAATTACTATCAAATGTTGCTTTAATCATAGCCAATAATGATGATTTCCAGAAATGGTGTATTGAAAAATATGGTGAAGAAAAAGGAGCTATAATTATTGGTGGAGCAAACCTATTATTTAGTGCCACATCTATACTTACTGGAGCTTCGGGTGGTGTGCAAGCAATGAAAGCTAAAGATATGCTTTCAACGGCAGCGACAGTTCAGAAATTGGATGAAGTTATTTCCGGGGCTGGTAAATTAGAAGATGTAATACCAGGTTTTAAGGCAGAAGATTTTGTTAAGGTTCGGATGAAGTTACTGGAACATGTTGATGAAGTAGCCCGGATACGTAATCTGCCATCAAATATTAATATGCTTCGAATAGCTTATCGCTATGAGGACTTGGTGAAAATTGCGGCTGATTATCCTGCATATGCAAATCAATGCAAATTGCTAGTCGGCAATGGCGGAGACATATTATTGCAAGGCTCAAAAGTAACACTTACTTATAATGATGAAGTAATAGGCACCTTGGATGGTAGCTTTAAACTAGTCAAAACATTAGGCAGCGGAGATGATATTGCAGATGCAGTTTTTGATGGGTTTAAATTGGTTAAACAAGGCGATGAAGTAGGCTTTATGGTTGCTGATGTAACCAAAAAAGTACATGGAGTTGATTTTAATTATTTCTACGGTAGTGTCGCTGAATTTGCCGAACAACCAGCCGAAGCACATAAAGCATTTTATTATTATAGCAAAAAAGACTGGGGTAGTCTTGAGACCTTATTCAAGGAAAAGAAACTTAACAAGTTCAAGCCCGATGGCAGTCCTGAAATATATTGGCCACCAGCAAATGGTGGGTATAACATCAAAGTTGTTGATATTAATCCGGGAACATTAGACAGGTATCAGAAAATTGTTAAGGCGGAAAATATTGTTGATGGCGTACCGGAATATACAGGAGCTTACGTGTCGCCTCAAAATAATGGAAAACTAACTTATGCTTCACGTGCATTACAAGGGCAGGAAGACTCTTATGATTTATACTATGAAATTAAAGTTTTAAAACAACTGCCATTTAAAGGAGAAGAAGCAACAGTCATCCCATGGCATGGACATGTGGGTAATGGACTTCAATTAGAATTAAAGTTCCCAAAAAATAGCGACTGGACATGGAAGAAACTTATCGATGAAGGTTATGTAGAAATTAAGCCAATCAGTTCACCTAGTGGGAAATTTGAAGTATTGCCAAATGGAAGAATAATACTTAAATCCAGCACTTCAAAAGTTGAAAGTTTAGATGACTTTCTGAAGTTATCGTTGACTCAAAAGACAGCAAATATAGAACAGGCTTGGTTGGCATATTATCCGCAGATATTCTTTGAAAGAAGGCTATTTGAGGATATTATGGGGCAATATAGGTATACCAAATCAACGGGATGGGGACATACATCTGACATTGCATCTAACTTTAAAGCGATTGATTTTTACGACGATTTTACGACCGTAGGAAACGATATTTTTGCAAACGCCGCTGTTTCAATGAAAACAACCACGACAAAGAGTGTTGATGCCTGGTTGGGTACTAATGCGGTGAAAAGCAATATTGATAATTTGAAAAAAGCAGTTGGAAGTGGCGCTGGTAAAGGTGTTACATGGAATGGAAAGACAATTTTCTACAGTAAAGCAGAAATTCATATTTATATGCCAAAAGAAAATGTAACAACAACCTTGAAAACTGAATGGTTAAATAAATTAGCTGCAGAACACCCAACAATAAAATTTGAAATCAATTCTTTAGAAGGTTTTGTAAAGTAGTTAAATATGGAGCTGTCAATTGCAAAAGAGAAATATGAGTATTCTGACCAAGTAAAAGTAAAGTTAGATTATGATAGGTGGGTGGCTTTTATTGAGCAAAACAAGGACTATTATATTTGGCTCGAAGAATCTGAAAAAGGAAGGGAAAGATTAGCTAATATAGATAAAATACCAGAGAGTTTTCGAGCTGGTATTTTGGAACAATTAAACAAAACACAGGTGTTTGCAGAGTTTAACACAAAGAAAGGTTGGCATGAAATAGTAATTGATTTTCATCAAGATAATGGAGTTATCAAAACTACTTTTATGAAAAAAGTTGCCAAATCCCATTTGAAGAGATTGTTTGAAATGGCTAAGCATTTAGATGCTCTGCTATTAAATAATGGAACAGAAATAATAGACGAAAAGGCAATAGAGAATTATTGAACAATAACTTTCCACACCCCTTGCAGTTGCGAGATAAACCTTTGAGGTTGTTGTTCTTCAAAACTAAATACACCCAAATAATGAGTATTGCACGAGGAACAGTTTTTAATAGCATATAAAGCTCTATGGCCTAATGCTGTGCCATAGTATACATCGCCGGAAAGTTCGGTGTGTTTAACTAGTATACTTTTCTCGGTAAGCAGCTCTTCGGTTAAAATGCCTTTATTAATAAGGGTATAAAGAAAATTATCTTTAAAGTCAGCATAAGAAAAAGTTACATCAGTGCTGCAATCCTGACATTTGAATGAATAACCAATCTTCTCGGGTTGTTCAGGTTGTAAACCGTCATAAATTAAATTATCCCACCTGTTTTTAGAAGAGATAACTTCACTTATAATTTGGATATTATCTGGAATTACTTTCATAGGTTCAGAATTACAAAGTAAATGCCTTTCTGCCCTTTGATTCTCTGATAAACGTATCAATCACATCAAAGAGAGTGCGTTTTTTATCATCGTCCAGAAGTTCAATTTCTTCGATGCGTTTTAATGTGTTCTTGTCAAACTTGCTGTTCATGCCTTCGCCAACAAGGTAATCAAGCGAAACTTCCAGTACATCAGCAATCCTTTTAGCAACTTCAATAGAAGGTACTGCATCGCCACGTTCGTATTTGCCTACCATAACCTGAGAAATACCAGTTTGCTTGGCCAAATCGCCTTGAGACAAATTTTTTGATTTTCTTAAATCGCCTATAATTTTACCTACTTCCATAACTGAGAGATACTTAAATAAACTAAAGTTCTTGGTTAGTGCAAAATTACATAATTATAGGATATAAATAAAGCAAATAGTTTTTGGTGTTTTAAAAATTATAAGATAGATTTGTGTCTGATAGTTTTAAATATAAAAATTAAACTTTTTTTCAATGCAAATCCCCGACATCAAAAAACGCCTGCCCATAACGAAGGTTTTGGCACATTACAACATCAAAATTGACAAGAACAACCATATTAAATGCCCGTTCCACCAAGATGATAAGCCCAGCTGTAAAATATACTTAGATACGAATACTTACAATTGTTTTGGTTGTGGCAAAACAGGCGATGTAATACAGTTTATACAGGATAAAGAAAATTGCAACAAGCACGCAGCCATTGAGAAAGCTAAGGAATTAATAGGCGATATTAAAAATACAGATGTGATGGGGATTGCATCCAGTTTGGTTGGGGATCGGGAGGCCGAGGATTTTGCAGCGCTATTTGCCAGGCAAAAAGACGGCCTCCCACGCAGCCTTAAAGCCTTAGCCTATCTAAAAGAAAGAGGATTAGAAGAGTTACAAGAAGTAGGTTACAACAGTGGCATCAACTGGAAAAAACTCAAACAATGCATCACCTTCCCTTTAAAAGACAAAAGCGGCAACATAACAAGCCTTTACGGCCGAAGAATAATCCAAGCCAAAGCCTACACCGCTGAAGTAGGCAAACATTACTACAGTGAGAACCGAAAAGGATTATATCCCGGCTACCCAAACGAAAACACAGAAACCCTAATCATTACCGAAGCTATCATAGATGCAGCTTCACTTTTACAGATTGAAGAATTAAAAGAAGTTGCAATACTATCCGCCTACGGCACCAACGGCTTAACCACCGAGCACACCGAGGCAGTGAGCCAATTGCCCAACCTACAAGAAGTAATCTTCTTTTTTGATGGCGACCAGGCAGGGCAACAAGGTGCAGCCAAATACAACGAAGAACTCGCAAAGCAGGGAATTAAAACAAGTATAGTTTGCACGCCGCCAAACGAAGATGTAAACAGCCTTTGTGTCAATTATGGTAAAGACGCTATTTTACAATTAATAGAAGAAAGGATTTTAAGTACTGGCAGTTTGATACAAAAACATACTTCTTCTTCAATTGAAAAATCTTCAAATGAAGAAAAGGAAGTACAGACGCAAAATTTTGCGTCTCAATTGTTAAACACCGACACCCCAAACAAAATAATCTACCAAACCCAAACAGCCCGATACATCATCAAAGGCTCTTTACCCAAAACCTTCGACCGCATGGTGGTAAGCCTTGATGTACAATGTTTAGAAACAGGTGCAAAATACAGATGCAGGCTTGATTTATATGAAGAAAAGCAAACCCGCAAAGAAGCCCGTGAAGCCAGTGAAAAACTGGAACTCAGAAGCGACTTGGTAGAACACGACCTCTCGCAATTAACCGATTTACTGGAAGAGTACAGGGAGTCAGAGAACAGTAAACAGTTATCAGTAAACAGTGATGATGCACCGTTAAGCTTTGCAGAGCAGTCCAAGTGTAAAGCGTTTTTGAGTAAAGAAAACTTAATCCAAAACCTAAATGAATTAATCGGCAAAAGTGGGATAGTAGGCGAAGAAAATAATCGCCTGTTTTTATTTGTTATAGCCACCAGTCATAAAATGCCAGATACTTTACACGCTTTAATACAAGGCAGTAGCGGCAGCGGGAAAACACATTTGCTCAGTAAAATAGCGGCATTAATGCCAAGCGAAAGAGTAGTGAAATTTACCAGGGTAACCGAAAATAGCTTTTACAATTACGATGAATACTTTTTTAAAGGCAAGCTGGTATGCTTAGAAGATATTGACGGTTTAAAAGAAGAAGCCCTGTTTGCATGGCGTGAACTCATAAGTAATAACCAGTTAAGCAGCAGCACCAGCCAGAAAGATGAAAACGGAAATATCCGCAGTGCCCAACGAATTGTTCGTGGTCCAATGGCCAGTATTTGCGCCACCACCCACGGTTCTATCTATGAGGATAATATGAGTCGTATGTTTATAGTAGCCGTGGACGAAAGTAGTGAACAGACCCAACGCATTATGAGTTACCAAAGCAAGGCTGCCAGTGGTACCATAGAAAAAGAAGAAGAAGCCGAAGCCAGAGAGTTTTTGCAAAACTGCATCCGCACGTTAAAACCACAAAAGGTAATAAACCCCTATGCCGATAAAATAAAACTACCACCCCAAGCCCATAAAATACGTAGGCTGCACGAGCTGTTTTTAAGCTTTGTAAAACAAGTCACTTTAATCAATCAATACCAACGAAAGCGTGACGGACAGGGGCGAATCATCACCGAACCCGAAGACCTGCAAACATCAGTAAAAATCATGTTCGACAGTATTTTTTTAAAAGTAGATGAACTGGACGGTAGTCTTCGGCAGTTCTTTGAAAACCTGAAAGAATACATCTTACAAAAAGAAAATCCGCAACAATACGAGTTTACACAACGAGAAGTGCGTCAAGCGTTAAATCTGAGTAAAACCAGTCTTTTTAGGCATTTAAATAGTTTAATAGAGTTAGAGTATGTATCCTCAATTGGCGGATACCATAATCGGGGATTAACGTATAAAATAAGCTATTGGGATAATGTGGTGAAATTGCGTGAGCATATACGCGAATATCTTATAGGTCAATTAGATAATCTTAAATAACAAGCCTGGTGATAAGTTGGTGTTCCACCCCTTTGGAACGCCAGTTGGAACGCCAGAATCCACGCCAGTCCTACAAAACCCCTCTGGTGTTCCGCGTTCCAAAAAAGTGTTAAGGAGGAAAATAAAAAATCAAAGCACAACCGTTTTTAAAAAACATCCATAAAAAAGCTCAATTATGTGTAAAGAAAAACAAAGAAATAAAATCAAAGCCAGAGATCTTGCCATGGAAAGAAGCCTGAAAATACAGACCCGATACCGTTCTAGCCGTTGGCGAGAAAGTACCGTTCCTGTGTTAACCTTGTGTGGTAAATGGTTAGAAGAATTAGGGTTTGAAAAAGGAAGTCGCGTGGTGGTTTGTACCTCTAGTAAGCAAATAATCATTAGACCCGAATGGTAGGAATGAAGAGTTCCATTGAAACCATGTAATACAATAAAAACATCCCCCATGCCACATAAAAACGTACATAGAGAAATAAAAAGCAAGCAGTTTTTACACCTTTCCGAAAGCTTTAAAATGTGGACCGAAACATTAGGTTACAAACCCCACAGCATAAGGCAACTACACGATAATACCGGAGAGTTCTTTGCCTATTTAGAAATCAACCACACCAATCAGCTCAAAGACTTTAAACATCACCAAATAAAAGCTTATATGGAATACCTGCAGCACCGCCCCAACTGCAACAAAACAGGCGGATTAAGTGACGGTTACATCAACAAACACATCACAACTTTACGGCTATTAAGCAAGTATTTACAGCAAACAGGAAAAGCAAACATCATCATCAAGCCCGAACTGCTCAAAACTACGGAAACCGCCACCTATTTAAGCAAAACCGAAATACAAGCCCTGTACAAATCCGCCCAGGAAGAGACCAACTCTTATAACCAAAGAGATACCGCCATGCTCAGTATATTTTACGGATGTGGATTAAGAGCCAGTGAAGGAGCGGCCTTAAATATCAGCGATATACTTTTTGAAAAAAAACTCTTGTATGTGCGTGAAGGAAAGAACTATACCGAAAGATATGTGCCTATCAGCAAACAAGTAAAAACCAACCTGCAGGAATACATTTTTAACCAGCGGAACGATTTGTTAAATGGCCATAAAAACGAAGCCCTTTTGCTTGGTCGATGTGGGCAAAGATGGAGTGTACACGGCATGTACAAGCGATTACAACACTTAAAACACCAAGCCAATAACGAAGCATTAAAACAAAAAACCTTTGGCTTGCATATTTTACGGCACTCCATAGCTACACACCTTTTGCAGGATGGTATGAAATTAGAGTTGATAAGTAGGTTTTTAGGTCATAAATCATTAGAAACCACTCAAAAATACACCCATTTGGCCAATGAATCAGAGCTTTAATAAATATCTAATTGAAAAAGGTTTAGGGAGGAATACCGCCTATGATTACAGCCTTTTCATTGAAAAGAAGTTCAAACTTTATTTACAAGAATCCTTTCTTTCAATTGAAAGTTTTGAACATGAGCAATTAATGCAATACATTCGTTATCGCAAGAGCCAAAACATACAAGCCAAAACCATCAACTTAGAATTAAAGAAAATAAGCTATTACCTGGATTTTAAAGAACTTCCCAATGTAGCCGAACCCATCAGGATAAAAGGCGTTCAAAGGCGAATACCACACGATTTATTTACAGAAAATCAGTTAAACGATATTTACCAAATGTTTCCTGAAAGTAAGAACTACTGGACACACGAAAATACCCTGAAAACCTACCACCTTATTTTAGGCTTACGAATTTACCAAGGCCTACAAGAACAAGAACTGGCAAAGCTTGAGGTCAATCATTTACAACTTGATAAAGGCAAAATATATATACCATCCACCAAGCGAACCAACAAAAGAGTATTAGAACTAAAGCCCTTTCAAATACTGCCCTTGCACGAATATCTATTAACAGAAAGAAAATCTTTAAACAACGAAATAGAAGGGAATTATTTATTCCATAAAAAGCGTTTAATCCGTGGCATGTCGAGAATAAAAAAGATGATAAACCGCTACGAACCCAGATTAAATAACATGGCACAAATCAGAGCATCAGTCATCACCAACTGGCTGCAACACTATAGTTTACGGGAGGTTCAATATATGTCTGGACACCGTTTTGTATCTAGTACAGAAAGGTATAGAACCGATAATTTAGAAGATTTACAAAAAGAGTTGGAAAAATATCATCCGTTGAAATAAAACTAAACATCATTATAAATCGTTAACTTTGTAGGAGATAAAACAATGGAAATTATGAAAGCAGTAGAAAAAAGAGACTTCATACACAGTCATTTGCATATTGCAAATGAAAGTACACTGGATGAGTTTTATGAAAAGCTTCGTAAGGAAGAGGTTTTAAAAACAAAATTAGAAAGCAGAGCTCGTAAATCAGAAGCAGATATCCAATCGGGGAGGGTTTTTTCAAGAGCAGAAATTGAGCAAAGAACTGCTAATCTAGGTCGTTAATGAAACTTATTTATACAGAACAAGCACTTATCAGTCTTGAAGAAGCATTGGAGTTTATTGCTGCAAAAGTAACTCAAAAGAAATTACTTGAAATCCGGAATGGAATTTTAGATAAAGCAGATGCTTTACTTTTACAACCGAATCAAGGGCAAAAAGAACCTTATTTGGAACATTTAGGTTTAGATTATCGCCGGATAATAGAGGGTCATTATAAGATAATTTACAGGGTGATAGGTGAGTCTATCTATATTACGGATATTTTTGACTCCCGACAAGATCCAGATAAAATGAAAGGATAAAACCCACCGCACGGGCAGGAAAAGCGGTGTTCGTCATCGGTTGTCGGCAAAACCCACGCCAAGCCTTATCCGTACTTTTTTTTTCAATTGAAATTTTAAAGGCAAAAAAAAGCACGGCTAATCCCTGTGGGTGCTCCGTAAACTCCGCAGCTTGTCATGGGTTTTGCGCTCCGCCCTCTTCCTCACGGCAGCTCCATTGTTTTTAAAGCCTTTTCCGTCGTACCTCCTCCAAACGCATTAAAACCAACCGCAGCCAGAGTTAGGCTCGCCTGCGGGTCGCTTCGGGCTTCAACCGCAATATTATAAGCCTCCGGCAGGTAGGCGGTTTTGTATTGTCCGCTGCGCTCCCAATATATGCCACAAACCACACTCATACTTCGTGTTAAAGTTTGTGCCACCCTAGCTCCACTCGCAGGCGGCTCGCAAGCACAGTGTCCGCAAACCGTTCGTACCTCACTTTTTGCAGCCACTTTTCCCCACGCTAGCTCAAGGCTGTTTTCCCACGCACCCTTCCGCAGGAGCAACAATATCATTAACTGAAACAATGAAAATAAAGTATATCCTTCCGCCCTCATTGAACATTGGCATAAATCTTTAGGTAAGCGGTTCGGTTGGATGCTCATCCCGATAGATAAAACACGCCAACCTCCCCACATCCAAATTTTACCTATCGAGATCGAGCTTAAAACTTCCCGTGTTCCTTTTTTTTCAATTGACACCTTCATTTGAAAATTTTCAATTGAAAGAAAAAAGTAGCAGGGTTTTAGTATTTTAGTGGCCATGAAACCCTCACGGAGGGAGCGAATAATTAAATAACTTAACTGATTTTTAACGAGTGAAAAAGCTGTTTTTACTGATATTATTTGTTTTAAATCTTGTGCTTTTACAGGCTCAGGAGGTGAAATTTATATCGGTAAATGAAGCAGATACCACATTCGAAAACATCACTTTTAAAAAACTCCCAAAGCTTTTACAAAAAGACACTTTAACCGCTGACGCCCTTGCCGCTCCTGCAAAGTGGATGCTTAAGTTCCAGAAGAAACTAAGCAAACAACAACGCTCGGACAGTAACATCTATATATTTTTTTGTCATCACCCCCAGGATAGCCTAACTGCGTTTTTACCACTTTCCGGAAAGTATGGATATGTACTTTTTGATACGGCAAAAACCGGTGTAGTGGAACTTGAAAAGTTGCAATTAAGGTTATCCACACGCAAATACCAGTGGGATCTCATTCATGATCCGGAGAAGATAACGTTAGCTCTCTTTCAGGACGAGGACGAGGGGGCGAGTGTTTTAAACGATGTGTTTTCAATAGTCGAATTAGTCAGGGATGCAGCATTAAACAACAAAGAGTGTAAAATACCAATCTATAGCCATACGGTAATTGATAATATCTATGATATAGCTTCCGATAAAACAATTGAAGAAGATATTGCAAGAAGATATTCAGGACTGAAATTTCAAATCCAGTTTGATGAAAATTCAATTGAAAAGAAGGTATGCACATTTAGTTTTGATGATGTTGAGATACAGGCATATGATTTAAGTCAGACAAACCCTGCTTATGATTTCCAGTCCTCTGTGTCAATCGTTACAAAAGATGAGAACAAAAGGGCTTTAGTAACTTTCAATTGTAACAAGTCAAATGTAGCTCTGGTTAAGGAATTTTTGTTTGGCGATGTAGAAAAAGACTGTGCACCAATTATTGAGGGGATTACCAAGAACTTAAACGAGAATAAAGAAGTTGACCTTTCGGAATTATCAGCCAGTTGTGCCGCAAAAATCCCATTAGAGACACGCAAAAAGCTTATTAATTACATCTTGAATAAATGGTGGGTGTCTGAAAAGTATGAACATGCATTACTTGTTTTGATAGAACAGGTGCAAGATGAAAATGTAGACGATTTTATTAGTTACCTGAGAAATGACAAGCTTGATGATAAGTTTGTTTACCAGCAGTTAATGTCCGCTATAGATGATATTAATGGAAAGGATTACTATGCAGCATTAATGCAAGTGTTCACTAGATTACTTTTAAGGCAATCAGAATATGCAAGCGGAGAACCAGAACTAAAAGAAATAATTTTAGTTGGCAAGAAACCATGGTTTAATATATCTGAAATACCCGAGTTTGAGTATCGGTACAAAGAAAAACCGAGTTATAATGCTGATGGTGATATTGAAGTAACATACAAAATCAGGTTACTGATAGATGCTGAACTTAAAACCACATCGGGTTCCATTGATAACCCTAATGCCATAGTCCCTCACGAACCAATAACCTATTTGGATAAAACGTTTGAATGGAAATCTGATAACCTAAGCTATACCTATGATCCATTAAGTTTGGTTTTTGTTGCCAAGCAATCTGAAACGGCAAACGTTGAAGATATTTTACAAGAAGAAACAGCAGAAGGTGTTATTGTTCCTGCCGCCTTGTTGATGTACAACAGCGACAAGATAATGCAGCAAAATATCGAACAGGGGGTTTATATCACGTTAGATGCTGCAAGTATCTTTTTAAGCGGTGGAACATTGGCTTATGTGAAAGCTGCAGGTAAAACAATTTCTGCTACACGTAAGGCATTATTACTCCTTGAAGTGGCAAACGGGGTTGTAAACCTGACCGTAAACCTGACTGAATTATCTGTAAATCCCGAGGCTCAAAAGTTCCTGTTCTATTACAATTTGGGAACAGCAGGTTTTAATCTGGCATGTTCTGCTAAGAATATCAAGTGGCTACGACAAGGCGGAAAAGTATTAGACGGTTGCGAAAATATCTCCGAAACCCTTGTAAGGAGAATGTCGAAATATGACGAAACAAAAAGAGTTGGTTTCTTTAATGACTTTGGTAGTGATAGATCTTTATTGAATCAAGTTGATAATCTTTCGGATACGGAGTTTGACGAGCTGATGAAAAGGTATAACATAGACCTTGAAGTTGATACTAGGAAGGAGAAAGTTATAGCTTATCTAGCTGGGGAGGTTGATGATGTGGTATTATCGTTTAAAACAAGGCTGTTATCGAAAATAGAAGGAAAATCAGGGTTAAAGTTAACCTTAACAGATAATGAACTTGATGAGTTAATAGCCTTCTCCAGAACTCAAAGTTTAACAGATGCAGATATTGATGCATTATTAATCGTACATGCTAGAAAGAACTGGGTTGGATTAGAAGGTATGAAAGAAGTAGCGACAAGTATAGCTGCAAAATCAACAACTAATACAATCAAGTTTAAATCAGGATGGGATTTTAAGAAAGCGTTTAGAGAAGGACAAGAAAGGCTTCTCAATGGCTCATATTTACCGTCAGAAGAATATTTGGATGCAAGTTATATCTTGCAGCATAAAAACTCTTTTAACAATAAAGCTAGTTACTTAATGACAAAAGACCAATATAATTTATTTGTAAAGGATAAATCAATCATTGGACGCCCTGATGGACAGTTTGTATCAACCACAGAAAGAATTGATGATGTATTGAAAAAAGCTAATGGGAAAGTTTCAGTAGTTGAAATCGAGTTAGGGATACCACCAGGTGAATGGAGTGGTCAAGGTGGTATAGTTAGGGTAGATGTATCAGATTTAAATGACTATAACCCAAGAATACCTTATGGTAGTGAAAGTGGGGCAAATGAATTATGGAATCCTGGAGGATATACTTCAGGAGGAGTGAAAGAACTAGTAATAGACGAAATACCTGAAATATCATTTAAAATACACTTTGTAATTACCGAATAGATTACATATGAATAAAGAATCTAATATATCAGTTCTTATTAGAGGTGAACGAGAATCAGCAATCCCATGTGTACATGCTGATTTACCTACAGACCCAATTAAAGTTGTAAATGCTATTAAAAATGACTTTATAGAAAACCCGTCTTTTAGGGTGCAGTTTGTAAATGCCATCAAACAAATGGCAAATGAATTAGAATACTCTTGGTTTAGTTTGTATTACTTGTATTCAATCATAAGAATAATTAATGTAAATAATTTAGATGTGGATATAGAAGGGGTGGCATTAGAAATAGAAGACTCTTTAAAAAAGCACGAAGGAAAATTGCGTCTCGAAAAAAAATGGGGTGGTGTAAATTATAAGAACGGATTATGGGGTGATGTTGAACGGATATCAAAAAATATATTTGAGGAATTTGGAGTTAAAATATACCCCTACAAAGATTAAGAAAATAAAAAACCAATCCTGACGGGTTGGTTTTTACTTATAAGCCTGCCTAGCTTTGGCATCTCTAACTGCCATATCAATATAGTAATATATTTTGTCCTTATCTTCTTTGGTAAGGCTTTCAATATCTTCAAGCCGTTTCAAAAGGTCTTTATTTAAAACGGTGGAGTTGCTATATTTGAGTAGACACAAAGTTAAGACTTAATAACCTAACTTTGAAAATATGAATATGGAAAGAAAACATTACGACAAAGCGTTCAAAAGAATGTCCGTAGAATTGGTTGAAAGTGGAAAATCAACGAAAGAAGTGGCAACAGATTTAAACATATCTCCTGATTTAATAA
>JBNKRV010000206.1:0-1804 GCA_050296935.1 Marinilabiliaceae bacterium
TCTATATAGACATCAAAAAAGCGATTTTTCGTTAAGTAGCCAATTGCATTTATAACAATGGTATCCTTAGTATATCGTTTTAAATCAACTAAATTTATTTTACCCTTATAGGCACTATCACTTAACTCTTTCATTAAATCGTAGTTGTTAATTACAAAGTTTTTAAACTGATTTAATGCTCCTGAACTATATAATATATCATATTTATGTGGAGACTCTCTTTGTGCATAAATTTTATCAAATTTTGACTTTTTATATTGAACATAGCCGCAGAATACTAATAAAATAAATAAAAGGCTCAATACTACTTTTTTAAATATCTTCATTTAACTCTATGTTTAGGTTGTTTTTATTTAATGAACCGTTAAATGCATAATGTAAAGGTATGTATGTAATAAATGGCTTATAACCTCTTAGATGTTGTAGCATATACCAACAAATAAACTCTTCTTGATGTCTTATATATTTCTCATCCTTTAATATATCAGCAGAGTCCAATCCAAAATGGTCGAATATCTCCAATATAAACTTCCCTTGATATACTCCGTTACTAATACTAAATTCTGTTAAGATAATATTATAGGCTTGAGTTCCGTCAACAGTAATCCCAAATCCACTAAAACGATTATCGTACTTGAGACTTTTTAGTTCCTGCAGTCCTACAATTCCAAGAATTTCTGGATTACCCCTTTCTTTTGGATCATATTCCTTTTCTATAAATTCATTTTGTGTATTCTCAACTTTTAATTGATTTAAAGTAAAGGCATGATTATTTAACTCCCTTTCCAATAAAGGGGTAAAGCCGCTTATAAAATCCTTTGTTCTGGTATGCTCTGCAATTGCATTTGTCAACCTTTTATCTTCATACCTATTGGCAGTATTGTTGTTGCTTTTAAAGAAGTTAATCATGTCAATGAGATTATCATCCAAATCGCCTGTTGCCCAATCATCCAAATCATTTTGCATTATGTCAAAAAGCTTTTCATCTGAATGTTTATTGTATTCCTCAATGTATTCTAAAGCATCTTTTATTATTGAAGCTTTCGTTTCTTTATAATCTGCAACTTCTTTGGGTTTTTCCTTATCATATTCTATGCCTAAATTTTCATACCCCTTATCAAGCTTTTGTTTTAATAGATCTTTTTGTTCAGGATACTTAATATTTAAATTTGTAATGTCTTCTCTTGTTAATTCTTTTCCATTTGTACCATAACATTTCCCAGCCCTGCGAACTGAACGGGCTATAACCATTGGAAATGAAACCACAGGTACTTCCACGCTCACCTTTTTATCTGCATTTTCTACATAAGCATATAGCCGTATCGTCTCTGCTTTCCTGGCTTTGTACTTATAGCATACTACACCTTTATCCAGATATGGCTTTTCGCTGTTGAGGTTTGTGATTGTACCGTCTGCATTTAATTCTTCAGCCCATTTTGTATTAGCTACTTTGTCTTTGGGAGAATCAGTATATTCTGTGGCTTTAAAAATATATGTGTTTCCCTCTATCATTTCTTCGGCCAGTTTGCCGTTTTCGAAAAAGGGACCTTCCAGTTTTTTAACTAACAGCTTTTGTTCCTTTATGGGCTCTTCCGTAGGCATATTAATCAAACCTTGCGAAGCAAAGTTCAGGCCGCTTGGGGTAATGTCTGTTTTCTTCCACACTTTTTGGTGTTCGGCACCGCGGTTACGGGTGATGGCAGGGGATAGGCGCAGGTATAATTTCATGGGAACATTCCAATCCGAGGTCATCCGCTCACCTACCCCAATGCAGTAACAATCCCAAAACTCTATTTTAAAAACC